>NZ_JBFUKJ010000009.1:0-127195 GCF_056400905.1 Cellulomonas sp. P4_H12 | reverse complement strand
GCCGAGCTGCGGGCGGCCGCCGCCGGCCGCCGCGCCGAGCGCGAGGACCGGCGGACCGCCACCCGGCTGCGCTGGGCGGCGTACTGGCGCTGACGCGCCGGGGCCGGATCCCCAGGTGGCGCGGGTAGGATCAGGCGCAACGACATACCGACGGAGGATCCGACGTGTTGAGAAACCTGAGCGCATGGCACGTACTCATCGTGCTGCTCGTGGTCGTCCTGCTGTTCGGCGCGAAGCGGCTGCCCGACCTGGCCAAGAGCGTGGGCCAGTCGATGAAGATCTTCAAGCACGAGGTCCAGGACCTGAGGGCCGACGACGCCCCCGCCGCGGCCCCCGTGCCGCCCGCGGCGCCGGTGCCGCCCCCCGCCGGTGTGACTCCGTTCGGTGCACCGCCCGCCGCGCCGGCCCCGGCCGACGCGAAGTACGTCACCCCGGCCCGGCCCGTCGAGGCGCCGACCGAGGGCACCACCCCGCCGAAGGTCTGACCCGCACGTGAACGCCCGCCGCGGGGGTGAGCCCGGCGGCCGGATGCCGCTGCGAGCACATCTGGTCGAGCTGCGACGCCGCCTCTTCCTCGCCGCGATCGGCGTCGTCATCGGCGCCGTGATCGGCTGGTTCCTCTACGACCCCGTGTTCACCGCGCTGCAGCAGCCGCTGGTGCGGGTCGCGGAGGAGCGCGACAGCCTGATCGCGCTGAACTTCTCCGGCATCGCGACGTCGTTCGACATGCGGGTGAAGGTGTCGTTCTTCCTCGGCGTGATCCTCTCCAGCCCCTGGTGGCTCTACCAGTTCTGGGCCTTCGTCACGCCGGGCCTGAACCACAAGGAGCGCGTGTACGCGTTCGGCTTCCTCGGCGTGGCCGTGCCGCTGTTCCTGGCGGGCGCGTTCGTGGCCTGGTGGGCGCTGCCCAACGCGGTCAAGCTGCTCACCGAGTTCACGCCGACGGGCGCGACCAACCTCATCGACGCGCAGACCTACCTCGGCTTCGTCATGCGGCTCATGCTCGCGTTCGGCATCGCGTTCCTGCTGCCCGTCGTGATGGTCGCGCTGAACTTCGCCGGCATCGGCACCGCGGCCACGTGGCGCAAGGGCTGGCGCTGGGCCGTCATGATCGCGTTCGTCTTCGCCGCGGTCATGACGCCGACGCCCGACGCGATGACGATGCTCGCGGTGGCCCTGCCCATCTGCGGCCTGTACTTCGTCGCCCTCGGCGTCTGCGTGCTGCACGACCGGCGGGTGGACCGGCGGCGGGTGGCCGCGGGTCTGCCGCGCCTCGACGGGACGATGGACGACGAGCCCGGTGGCGCCGGAGCGACCGCGTGATCCACCTCGGCGTCGTGGTCAACCCCACCGCCGGCAAGGGTCGTGGCACGCAGGCGGGCCGACGGGTGCACGAGCTCCTGCAGGCGCGCGGGCACAAGGTCGAGGACCTGTCGGCGGCCACGCTCGCGCAGGCCACGGACCGCGCGCGGGCCGCGGCGGTGCAGGGCCTCGACGCGCTCGTCGTCGTCGGTGGCGACGGCATGGTGCACCTCGGCGTCAACGTGGTGGCCGGCACGGGCCTGCCGCTGGGCATCGTCGCCGCGGGCACCGGCAACGACATCGCCCGCACGCTCGCGCTGCCGCGGGGGGACGTCGAGGCAGCGGTGGCCGCCATCGAGCACGGGCTGCTCGACGGCCCGCGGCGCGTGGACGCCGTGCGCGTCGGCTCGCCGGCCCACGCTGCCCACGAGTGGTACCTCGGGGTGCTGTCGTGCGGGTTCGACGCCGCGATCAACGCCCGCGCCAACGAGATGACCTGGCCCAAGGGGTCCGGTCGCTACGTGCGCGCACTCGCCGCCGAGCTGGGCGGGTTCCGGCCGTACGGGTACCGGGTGACGCTGGACGACCGGGTGTGGGAGTCGGCCGGCACGCTCGTGGCGGTCGCGAACGTCCCGTGGATCGGGGGCGGCCTGAAGATCGCACCCGACGCCGTGGTGGACGACGGGTTGCTCGACGTGGTCGTGGCCGGACCCTTCAGCAAGTCCGGCGTGGTGAAGATCTTCCCCGGCATCTACCAGGGCAAGCACGTGGGCCACCCGTCGGTCGAGATCGTGCGCAGCCGGTCCGTCCTCATCGAGCCGCTCACCAACCTCGGTGCCCTCCCGCCCGCCGCCTTCGCGGACGGCGAGCGCATCGGACCGCTGCCGCTGCGGGTGACCGTGGACCCCGGGGCGCTGTCCGTCCTCTGCTGAGCGCGCCCGCCCCGCGACGGGCAGGCGGTGTGCCTAGGGTGTGCGTGTGGTGTCCCGCTCACGCAAGACCGACCGGCCGTCCTCGTCCTCGACGGACCCGTCGCAGGAGGAGCTCTCGCCCGCCGAGCGGTTCGCCGCCGCCCGCCGCCGGGCCGAGGTCGACCGCAGCGAGCTGGGCCAGTTCCGGGAGCTGCTCGGCTTCCCGCTCGACCCGTTCCAGATCGAGGCGTGCCAGGCGCTCGAGCGCGGCAGCGGCGTCCTCGTCGCCGCGCCGACGGGTGCGGGCAAGACGGTCGTGGGGGAGTTCGCGGTCCACCTGGCGCTCCAATCGGGCCGCAAGGCGTTCTACACGACTCCCATCAAGGCCCTCTCCAACCAGAAGTACTCCGACCTCGTCCGCCGCTACGGACCCGAGCGCGTGGGCCTGCTCACGGGCGACACGACCATCAACGGCGAGGCTCCCGTCGTCGTCATGACGACCGAGGTGCTCCGCAACATGCTGTACGCGGGCTCGCCGACGCTCCAAGGGCTCGGGTTCGTCGTCATGGACGAGGTGCACTACCTCGCGGACCGGTTCCGCGGCCCCGTGTGGGAGGAGGTGATCATCCACCTCACCGACGACGTGCAGCTGGTCTCGCTGTCCGCCACCGTGTCCAACGCGGAGGAGTTCGGCGACTGGCTGGCCACCGTGCGGGGCGACACCACGGTCGTCGTGAGCGAGCACCGGCCCGTGCCGCTCGGACAGCACGTGCTGGTACGCGGCGACCTGCTCGACCTGTACGCCGGGCACGTCGACCCGACGGACCCCGGGGTCGACCCGCCGATCAACCCCGACCTGACGCACCTGCTGCGCCGCAGCAACCGCGAGGAGCCCGGCCAGGGTCGGCGCGGCCCCGGCGACCGCGGCTACCGGGGGCGCGGCGGCGCGCGGCCGGGCAGCGGGGGTGGAGGTCGCCCCGGAGGCAGCCGCCCGACGCCCCGGTTCGCCGTGGTCGACGCCCTGGACCGGGACGGCCTGCTGCCCGCAATCGTCTTCATCTTCTCCCGGGCGGGCTGCCAGGGCGCCGTCCAGCAGTGCCTGGCCGCGGGGGTGCGGCTGACGACGCCGGCCGAGCAGAGCGAGATCCGCCGCATCGTCGAGGAGCGGTGCGCCGCGGTGCCGCCCGAGGACCTCGACGTGCTGGGCTACTGGGAGTTCGCCGACGCGCTGTCCCGCGGCGTCGCCGCGCACCACGCGGGCATGCTCCCGCTGTTCAAGGAGACCGTCGAGGACCTGTTCTCGCGCGGGCTGGTCAAGGTCGTGTTCGCCACGGAGACGCTCGCGCTGGGCATCAACATGCCGGCGCGGTCCGTCGTCATGGAGAAGCTGGTCAAGTGGGACGGCTCCAACCACGTGGACGTCACGCCGGGGGAGTACACCCAGCTGACCGGGCGGGCGGGGCGGCGCGGGATCGACACCGAGGGTCACGCCGTGGTCGTCGCGCACCCGGGGCTCGACCCGGTGCAGCTGGCGGGCCTGGCGTCCAAGCGGCTGTACCCGCTGCGCTCGAGCTTCCGCCCGACGTACAACATGGCGGTCAACCTGGTCGCGCAGGTGGGTCGCGACCGCGCGCGCGAGGTCCTCGAGACGTCCTTCGCGCAGTTCCAGGCCGACCGGGGCGTGGTGGGGCTCGCGCGGCAGGCACAGGGGCACGCAGAGGCCCTGGAGGGCTATGCCCGCGCGATGGTCTGCCACCAGGGCGACTTCGCGGAGTACGCCGCGCTGCGCCGCGAGATCACGGCGCGCGAGAAGGACCTGACCCGCGCCGAGGCCCAGGCACGCCGGGCGGAGGTGGCCCGCACGCTCGAGGGCCTGCGCGTGGGCGACGTCCTCGAGATCCCGGTGGGCCGCCGGTCGGGCCACGCGGTGGTCATCGACCCCGGGGGCGACGGCGGCTTCGACGGCCCGCGACCCACCGTGCTCACCGTCGACCGACAGGTCCGCAAGCTCACGGTCGCCGACGTCGGCACGGGCGTGACGACCGTCGGCTTCCTCCGGGTGCCCAAGGGGTTCTCGGCGCGGGTCCCGGCGGCGCGCCGCGACCTCGCCGCCGCGCTGCGCTCCTCGGTCGGCGCCGACCGGGGACCCACCCGCAAGGACCGCCCCAAGGGCGGGCAGCGCGCGGCCGCGGACGACGCCGAGATCGCGGCCCTGCGGCGCCGGCTGCGGGCCCACCCCTGCCACAGCTGCCCGGACCGCGAGGAGCACGCCCGCTGGGCCGAGCGGTGGGCGCGGCTCTCGGAGGAGCACGACGCGCTCGTCGCCCGCATCGCCGGCCGGACGGGGTCGATCGCGGCCGTGTTCGACCGCATCTGCGACGTGCTCCAGCGGCTCGGCTACCTCGAGCAGACGTCCGACGACGCCGGCCGCAGCCCCCTGCAGGTGACCGACGACGGACGCTGGCTGCGCCGGATCTACGCGGAGAACGACCTGCTGCTGGCGGAGTGCCTGCGCCGGGGCGTCTTCGACGAGCTCGACGCCCCCGGCCTTGCCGCGGCGGTCTCCACGCTCGTGTACCGCTCCCGCCGCGACGACCAGGGCGAGCCGCGCATCCCCGGCGGACCGAGCAGCCGGCTGGGCGTCGCCCTCGACGCGACCGTGCGGGCGTGGTCGGAGCTCGACGACCTCGAGACGGCGCACAAGGTGGAGACCATCCAGCCGCTCGACGCCGGGCTGGTGGAGGCCGTGCACCGGTGGGCGGCGGGCCGCAGCCTCGATGCCGTGCTCAAGGGCAGCGAGCTGTCCGCGGGCGACTTCGTGCGCTGGTGCAAGCAGGTCATCGACGTGCTCGACCAGGTCTCGCAGGCCGCCCCGCACCAGCGCGTCCGGGACACCGCACGGAAGGCCGTCGAGGCCCTGCGGCACGGGGTCGTGGCCTACTCGTCGGTCTAGACCCGGGTGGAGCGGTCTGACCTGCCCTATCGTGCCGGTGTGAGCTCGACCCTCTATCGCCACGGCGCCGTCCACACGTCCGCCGACCCGTTCGCCGAGGCGTTGCTCGTCGAGGACGGCACGGTGGTCTGGCTCGGCGCCGACGACACGGCCGACGGCATGGTGTCCCGCGCGGACGAGGTCATCGACCTCGACGGCGCGCTGGTGGCTCCGGGGTTCGTCGACGCCCACGTCCACGTGCTCGAGACCGGGCTGGCGCTGGAGAGCGTCGACCTGTCGCCGGAGGCCGGCGTGCACTCGCTCGCCGACGCCCTGGACGCGGTGCACCGCGCCGCCGCCACGACCCCGGCCGGGGCGCCCGTGCTGGGCTTCGGCTGGGACGAGCTGCGCTGGCCCGAGGGCCGTCCGCCCACGCGCGAGGAGCTCGACGCGGCCGCCGGCGGCGCACCCGTCTACCTGGCGCGTGTCGACGTCCACTCGGCGGTCGTCTCGAGCGCCCTGTCCCGCGACGCAGGCCTGGACCTGCTCCCGGGGTGGAGCCTCGACGGCCGCGTCGAGCGGGACGCGCACCACGCCGCGCGCGAGGCGGCACGCGCCGTCTCCCCGGAGCGCCGGACGGCCCTGTACCGGCGGGCCCTCGCGCACGCCGCGGCGCGCGGCGTCGTCTCGGTGCACGAGCACAGCGCGCCGTCGATCGACACGCGCGCCGGCCTCGTCGAGCTGCTCGAGCTCACGGAGGACCCACGCGGCGGGCTGCCCCACCTGGTCGGCTACCGCGGCGAGCAGTGCGTGACCGTCGACGACGCGCGCGAGATCCTCGCCGCCATCCCGGGCCTGACCGGGATCGGCGGCGACCTCAACGTGGACGGTTCCCTGGGGTCGCACACGGCCGCTGTGCGGGCTCCGTACGCCGACGCGCCGGGTGACCAGGGCGTGCTGTACCTGACCGCCGAGCAGATCTGCAACCACCTCACCGCGGTGACCCGGGCGGGCGTCCAGGGCGGTTTCCACGTCATCGGGGACCGCGCGATGGACGAGCTGCTGCTCGGCCTGCGGGCGGCCGTGGACGTCGAGGGTCCCGACGCCATCGCGCGCATGGGCCACCGCCTCGAGCACGCCGAGATGGTCGACGCCCCGACCCTCGCGGCGCTGGTCCTCCTGGGCGTCCGGCTCAGCATGCAGCCCGCGTTCGACGCGGCGTGGGGCGGACCCGACGGCATGTACGCCACCCGCCTGGGTGCCGGACGGGCCGCGGCGCTGAACCCGCTCGCCGACCTGGCGGCCGCCGGCGTGCCGCTCGCGTTCGGCTCGGACTCGCCCGTCACGGCGATCGACCCGTGGGCCGGCGTGCGGGCCGCGGTGCAGCACCGCGCCGCGGACCAGCGCATCTCGGCGCGAGCGGCCTTCCGCGCGTCGACCCGCGGCGGCTGGCGCGTCGCGGGCCTGGACCACACGGGCGCCGGCGAGCTGCGCGTCGGGTCACCGGCTCACCTCGCCGTGTGGCGCGCGGAGCACCTGACGGTGCAGTCGGCCGAGGGACGGTTCTCGTCGTGGAGCACCGACGCACGCGCCGGCATCCCGCTCCTGCCCGACATGTCGCCGGACGCACCGGCACCGACGTGCCTGCGCACGGTCCGCGACGGCGTGGTCCTGTACGACACGTTCTGATGGGACAGCCCATCGGGGCGGGGCCGAGCGGGTGAATTCCGCGGCGGGACGCGCCGACCGGAACCGCCCGCTTCGACCGGATCTGACGACACGCGCGACGACACGCCGCCCCGAACGGTACAGACGGGACCGATGGTGCGTTGGTGACCTGCGGGTACGGCCCTCACCAGCGCCGATGCCGCCTTGACACTCCTGTGGATCTCGGTAGGTTCCTCAGGAGATCCACCGCGGTGACCGGCCCACGACGATGTCGGGCCGACGCCGAGCCTGGCGGCCGCGGTAGGGGGTAGGGCTCCGACCGGGCCCGCGTGTTCAGTAGACAACGGTCCGTGCGCCTGCACGCCGACCGGTACGAAGGACACGCGGGCCGGTCGGTCGGACACAGCCGGCTGTCGTACCCTCCTGAGGTGCCCGCCCGTGAACCCGCCCGCTGGTGGACTCTCGTCCTCGCCGTCGCGGGCGGCCTGCTCACGCGCCTCGCGTTCCCTGCACCGGGCTGGTGGGGCGCGGCCTTCCTCGGGGTGGCCTGCCTCTTCCTCGCCCTGCGCCGGGACAGCGCGCGCTGGAACGCGCTGGTCGGGCTGCTCTGGGGCCTCGCGTTCGTCGCGCCCCTGATCACCTGGGCCAACGACGCCGTCGGCCGGGTGCCCTGGATCGCGCTGAGCACCCTCGAGGCCCTGTACTTCGCGCTGCTCGGTGCCGCGTGGGCGTGGGCGCGCCGCGGCAACGCCGTGTGGCGCAGCGCCGGCCTGCAGGTCGTCGTGTTCACGATCCTGTTCGTCGCGACCGAGGAGCTGGCCGCGACGTGGCCGTTCGGCGGGTTCCCGTGGGGGCGCCTGGCCTTCTCGCAGGCGGACTCCCCGCTCGCGTCGCTGGCCTCGCTCGGCGGCGCACCCCTGCTGACGGCGGCGGTCGTGGTGGTCGGCGTCCTGCTCGCCCAGATCGTGCTGGCCGCGCGCCGCCTGCGCGTCGGGCCGCTCGTCGCATCCGGGGCGGTCGTCGGCGCCCTGCTGCTCGTCGGGCTGCTGATCCCGCTGGACACGCAGGCCGAGAACGGGACGCTGACGGTGGGTGCCGTCCAGGGCAACGTCCCCGGCACCGGCCTCGACGCGTTCGGCCAGCGCGAGGCCGTGCTGGACAACCACGTGGAGGGCACGCTCGCGCTGCTCGACCAGGTGGAGCCCGGCGACCTCGACCTCGTGCTGTGGCCGGAGAACGGCACCGACATAGACCCCCAGGTGGACCAGAAGGCCGCCGGGCTCATCGACGGCGCCGCCCAGGCCGTCGACGCCCCGATGCTGGTCGGGACCGTCCAGTACCCGCCGAGCGGCGGGCGGTACAACACCGCGGTGCTCTGGGAGCCCGGCGTCGGCATCACCGCCACGTACACCAAGCAGCACCCGGCACCCTTCGCTGAGTACATCCCGATCCGGTCGTTCGTCCGGCACTTCTCGTCGGCCGTGGACCTGGTGACGCGCGACATGATCCCCGGCGACAAGCCCGGCTACGTCCCGCTCGACTCGGAGCGGCTCGGCCGGACCGTCGGCATCGGCGACGTCATCTGCTTCGAGGTCGCGTACGACGGCATCGTGCGCGACGCCGTCCGCGCCGGTGGTGAGGTCCTCGTGGTCCAGACGAACAACGCGTCGTTCGGTGTGTCCGACGAGTCCACCCAGCAGCTCGCGATGTCCCGCATCCGCGCGATCGAGCACGGCCGTGCGACCGTGCAGATCTCCACGGTGGGGGTCAGCGCCGTCATCGAGCCCAACGGCGTGGTCAGCCAGCAGACCGGTCTCTTCACCGCCGAGCAGATGGTGGCTAGCCTTCCCCTGCGTGACACGCTGACGCCCGCGACGAGGCTGGGCGCGTGGCCCGCATGGATCATCGACGCCCTCGCGGTGTGCGTGGTGATCGCCGGCGCGGCCGGCGCCCGCCGGGTGCGTCGCGCCGACCGGAACGAGACCGCCGCATGACCGAGGCCCCGCAGCGCGTGCTGGTGGTCGTCCCCACCTACGACGAGCGCGAGAACCTGCCCGGCGCGCTCGCCCGACTGCGCACGCACGTGCCGACCGCGGACGTCCTCGTGGTCGACGACGGCTCGCCCGACGGGACGGGCGAGCTCGCCGAGAAGATCGCCGAGCGCGAGGCCTTCGACGACGGGACGCGCCGGATCCACGTCCTGCACCGCACGGGGAAGCTGGGCCTCGGGACCGCCTACGTGGCGGGCTTCGGCTGGGCGCTGCAGCGCGGCTACGACGTGGTCGTCGAGATGGACGCGGACGGGTCGCACCGCGCGCAGGACCTCCCGCTGCTGCTGGCCAGGATCGCCGACGCCGACCTCGTGCTGGGATCGCGCTGGGTCCCCGGCGGAAAGGTCGTCAACTGGCCGTTCAGCCGTCTCGTCCTGTCCCGCGGCGCCAACACCTACACGCGGATCGTGCTCGGCATCCCGCTGCGCGACGCGACCGGCGGCTTCCGCGCGTACCGCTCCGAGCTCCTGGCCGAGCTGACGCGGGGCGACATCGCCTCGCAGGGCTACTGCTTCCAGGTCGACATGGCCTGGCGCGCCGTGCGGTCGGGCGCGCGGGTGGTCGAGGTCCCGATCACCTTCGTCGAGCGCGAGCTGGGCCACTCGAAGATGAGCCGAGCCATCGTCCTCGAGGCGCTGGTCAGCGTGACCCGGTGGGGGATAGCAGAACGCTCCCGCCGTGTGGCGGGAGCGTTCCGTCGTTCGAGGCGCTGAGCCGTCAGGCGCTGCGGCGCAGCTTGCCCGACCGGAGCAGGTCCAGGCGCTCGTCCAGCAGCTCCTGGAGCTCGCCGACCGTGCGGCGCTCGAGCAGCATGTCCCAGTGGGTGCGCGGCGGCTTGCCGGCCTTCACCTCGGGCTTGGACGCGTCACGCAGGAGCGCCTCCTCGCCGCACCGGCACTCCCACACCACCGGAACGTCGGCCTCGACCGAGAACGGCAGGATGATGGTGTGCCCGTTGGGGCAGTCGTAGTGAGCCTGGAGCCGGGGCGCGAACTCCACGCCGTCTTCGGTCTCCATGCTGTGGGACCCGATGCGCATGCCGCGCAGGGACCGGTTTGCCATCTTGGGGAACCTCCGTGCCGTTGTACGGCCGTCGAGAGTGAGAACTTCCACCGATGTCAACGGTGGTCGCCCCTCCAGTGTTCCAGGTGGACGTGAAGGTCTGGTGAACACCGATGGTGCGCGGGGGAGAGGCTTAGGGTTGCCCGGGTGAGCAATCCTTCCACGCCCGTGTCCCCGTCCACGCCTCCAGCCTCCCGCACCAGCGGCGAGATGTCCTTCCGACAGCTCGGCGACAGCGGCCTCGTCGTCTCGGTGGCGGGCCTCGGGTGCAACACCTTCGGTGCGACGCTGCCGCCCGACGGCGTCCCGGCGCTGGTCGCGGCCGCGCTCGACGCCGGCATCACCTTCTTCGACACCGCCGACGTCTACGGCGGCACGCCCGGGCAGAGCGAGGAGCTGCTGGGCGCGGCCCTGGGCGGCCACCGCGAGGACGTTGTTGTCGCCACCAAGTTCGGCATGGACATGGGCGGCGTCAACGGCCCGGACTGGGGCGTGCGGGGGTCGCGCCGGTACGTCCGCCGGGCCGTGGAGAGCTCGCTGGCACGGCTGGGCACGGACCACATCGACCTCCTCCAGATGCACGCACCCGACCCGGTGACCCCGATCGAGGAGACCCTCGCCGCGCTGCAGGAGCTGGTGGCCGAGGGCAAGGTCCGGTACCTGGGCTCGTCGAACTTCGCCGCCTGGCAGGTGGTCGACGCCGACTGGAGCGCGCGAACCGCCGGCACCGCGCCGTTCGTGTCGTCGCAGAACCGGTACAACCTGCTCGACCGCAGCGTCGAGGCGGAGCTGGTGCCCGCGCTGGAGCAGGTCGGGGTCGGCCTCATCCCGTACGTCCCGCTCGCCTCCGGCCTGCTGACCGGCAAGTACCGGCGCGACCAGTCGGCCCCGGAGGGCACCCGCCTCACGCGCATGCCCGACCGGCTGGCGCGGGCGGACTTCGACCGCATCGACGCGCTGGCGGCCCTGGCCGAGCAGTGGGGCGTCGACCTGCCGACGGTGGCGCTCGGTGGACTCGCGGCCCAGCCCGTGGTCGCCACCGTGATCGCCGGCGCCCGCACCCCCGAGCAGCTGCGCGCCAACGTCGCGTCGATCGCGTGGGAGCCGGACCTCGAGCAGCTGGCGGCGATCGACGAGGCGGCGCCCGGCCCCACGCCCTGAGCGGTCACCACTCGAGCACCCGGGCGCGGTTCTCGCCGAGGGCGACGACCGCCCACACCCGCACGCCGGCGTCGTCGGCGGCCCGCCGCAGCACCGGGACCCACGAGCTCTCGAACGCGCCGCGGTCGCCGCCCGCCGCCCGGACGAGCCCGACGACCACCGACCCGCCGCCCTCGGAGCGCAGGACCGAGGCGAGCACCCCCATGAGCTGGTGCGCCACAGCGCGGTCGGCGCGCAGGGGGACGTCCGTGATCGGCAGGACCAGGGGGAGGGTGCGGTCGGCGGCGTCGAGCAGCACGAACCACAGGGCGGGCGGGCCCGCGCGCTCGGGCCCGACGAGGTCGAGCAGCACGGCCAGCGCGTCGCCCGCCGATCCCAGCCGCGCGCCCGGCGGGTCGGGGAGGTCGTGGTCGGGCCCGTCGTCGTCCAGGCCCCAGGGCGCGTCGGCCCAGTCGTCGTCCTCGTCCTCGTCGTCGAACCAGCGGTCGTCTCCGTGCTGCGTCATGGCGAGAACCCTGGCGCGGGGTCGGGTGCGGGCGACCACCGTGCAGCCGGTCCTGGGGGCGGGGTCCCGCCCGATCGGGGCTGAGGGCGGGTCAGGACAGGTGCGCCGCCACGGCCTCGACCACGAGCGCGTGGTCGTCGGCCTGCGGGAGACCGGACACGGTCACCACGCCGACGATGCCGACGTCGCGGACCCGGACCGGGAAGGCGCCGCCGTGCGCGGCGAACTGCTGCAGCGGCAGGTCGTGCTGCGCGGCGAACGTCGTGCCCTTGGCCTTGGCCCGCAGCCCGACGAGGTAGGACGACGCACCGAAGCGCTCGACCACCCGGACCTTGCGCTCCACCCAGCTGTCGTTGTCCGGCGTGGTGCCCGGTCGCGCGGCGTGGAACAGCTGCTGGGTGCCCCGGCGGATGTCCACGGTCACCGGCAGGTCGCGGTCCTGGGCCAGCTCGACCAGCAGGCAGCCGAGCCGCCACGCGTCGTCGTTCGTGAACGTGGTGAAGACGAGGTCGTGCTCCTGCTGCTCGACCTGTGCGATGGTGCCGGCGACGTCGTCCTGGGTGCTCATGCGGTCATCGTGGCACGGGGTCGCCGGCGACCGGCGCGACGCCGAAGTTGCCGTCGAACACGTGCTCAGGGTCGTAGACGGCCTTGAGCCGGCCGATGCGGGCCAGCGTCCGCGGCGGGAACGCCTCGGCCACCCGCTCGGGGGACTGGTTCGTCTCGAAGCTGAGGTAGACGCCGTCGAGGTGCGGGCCGATCCGCTCCCACCATGCGTCGATCTGCGTCCGTCGACGGCCGCCCACGGAGGCGAGCAGGGAGAAGTTCTGGGTCCGGTGCGCGTACGCGGTGGCGTCCGGGTCCATGTCGTTCACGGCGCCGCCGACCGCCCGGAGCTGGACCATGTCGGCGTCGCCCGCCGCGACCAGGTCGGCGAGCAGCGCGGCCAGCGCGGGCGTCACGTGCTCCACCAGCCCGCCGCGGGCGGCCGAGTCGGCTCCGCCGACGTGCTCGCCGTGCGCGGGCGCGACGGTGGCCGCGTACGGGACGAGCTGGGCCTGCTGCTGCAGCACGGGAGCGAGGTCGAGGAACCTCTCCAGCGCCACGATCGCCGACTCGGTGTCGTCGTCGGCCCACACGATGATCGCGTACCCGATCGCCGGGTTCTGCCCGCGCGCCGACGCCAGCGTGAGGAAGCTGGTGAGCTGTCGCGGCGACTCCTCGACCAGCGCGGCCCAGGCTTCGACGAACCGTGCGGTGTCCGTGGCGTCGTACACGATCGTCGCGTAGACGACGTTGCCGACCTCGGCGGCCTCGATCTCGACGGCCGTGAGGATGCCGAAGTTGGCGCCGGCGCCACGCACCGCCCAGAGCAGGTCCGGCTCGTGGTCGGCGTCCGTGCGGACGATCCGTCCGTCCGCCAGCACCAGCTCCGCGGCGACCACGTGGTCGAGCGTGAGGCCGTAGGAGCGGCCGAGGAAGCCCTGGCCGCCCGCGGTGACCAGGCCACCGACGCCCACGTCGCCGTAGTCGCCGGAGCTGATGGCCAGCCCGTGCGGCGAGAGCGCGGCCGCGACGTCGCCCCAGCGCGCGCCGGCGCCGACCCGCACGATCCGCCGTTCCCGGTCGAGCACCTCGACCGCGTCGAGGGCGCCCACGTCGATGACGATGCCGCCGTCGTTGGTCGACCGGCCGCTGATCCCGTGGCCGCCGCTGCGCACCGCGAACGGCACGTCCTGAGCGCGTGCGAACGCCAGCGCGTCGGCGACGCCCTGGGCGTCGCGCGGGCGCAGGACGAGGCCCGGAGAACCCGCGTAGACGTACGACGAGCGCACGCGCCCGTACTCGCGGTCCCCGGGTTCCACGGCGGTCGCGACGAGCGAGGCGGGCACGGCGTCGTAGTCGATGCCCGGGCGCCGCTTGGCCAGGGAGACCGACGGGCGGACCGACCCCGTGGCGGTGCCCGAGTCCGCGCGCGCGGCGGCGACGGCCTCGCGGAGGGCCGGGGCGACCTCTGCGCCGAACACCGCGATGGCTGACGGGTCGTCGCCGCCCAGGATGAACGTCGCGACTCCGTCGTCGAGGACGAGCGGGAGCAGGTCGTCGACCCATTGCTCCGGCGGCCCCTGGAGGAACCCCGAGCCGCTGAACGAGCCGCCGCCCAGGTTCAGCAGCCGCCGGATCTCGCGCGGGTCGCGCCCGGCGGCCTGCGCGGCGTCGTCGATGCGAGCGTTGCCGGCCGCGAGGTCGCCGGGCTGGAGGTACCCGAGGCTCGGCAGCCAGCCGTCGGCCTTGCGGCCGACCAGGCCGAGCATGCGCGGCTTGTACGCGCCGAGCCAGATGGGGACGTCGTGGGCGGGCGCCGGCCCCCGCTTGGCTCCGTCGACGCGGTGGTGGGTCCCGTCGACTCGCAGCGGGCGTCGCTCGTCGGCGTCCCAGATGCCGCGGATGATGTCGATGGCCTCGTCGAGGGCGTCGACCCCCTGCCCGGGCGTGAGCCGCGGCGACCCCATCGCGACGATCGCGTCCCAGAACGCGCCGGAGCCGAGGCCCAGCGCGAACCGGCCGCCGGAGAGGAGGTCGAGGCTCGCGGCCGCGCGCGCCAGGACGGCCGGTGGGCGCAGGGGCAGGTTCAGGACGTTGCCGGCGACGTGCACGCGCTCGGTGGAGGCGGCGACCCAGGACAGGAGCGTCCACGTGTCGAGGAACGCCGGCTGGTAGGGGTGGTCCTGGAAGGTCACGAGGTCCAGGCCGGCGCGCTCGGTGGCCTGCGCGAGCGCCACCACCTGCTGTGGGTCCTTGGCCGACGGCGTGAGGAAGGTGCCGAACACCAGGTCGTGACCGTAGTCGGGCATCGGGCGTCCTTCCGTACTGATTGAGAGTTCAACTATAGCCAGTGCGTCGGTGCGTCGTGGCACGATCGAACCGTGCCTCACGATCCCGCGTTCGAGCAGCGGCTGCGCGACCTCGCGCGCCTCCGGCGGGTGCGCGACCGGATCGACCGGGAGTACGCACAGCCGCTGGACGTCGAGGCGCTCGCGCTCGGCGCGCACATGTCGGCCGGGCACCTGAGCCGGGAGTTCCGGCAGGCGTACGGCGAGTCGCCGTACTCGTACGTCATGACGCGGCGCATCGAGCGGGCGATGGCCCTGCTGCGCCGTGGCGACCTGAGCGTCACTGAGGTCTGCTTCGCGGTCGGGTGCTCGTCCCTTGGCACCTTCAGCACGCGGTTCACCGAGCTGGTCGGCATCCCTCCGAGCGCCTACCGCGCGCAGACCGCGCCGCCGAAGCCCGAGCTGCCGGCGTGCATCGCGAAGAAGGTCACCCGACCGGTCAGGAATCGAGAAGCACGGCCCGCGGCGCCGCAGCTAGCGTGACGGCCATGGACATCAGCATCCACTACACGTTCCTCCCGCAGACCGACCCGGACGCCGCGCTCGCCTTCTACCGGGACGCCCTCGGCTTCGAGGTGCGCAACGACGTCGGGTACGAGGGGATGCGCTGGATCACGGTCGGGCCGGTCAACCAGCCCGGCACGTCGATCGTGCTCCACCCGCCGGCCGCGGAGCCGGGCATCACCGACGACGAGCGCCGCACCATCCTCGAGCTGATCGCCAAGGGCAGCTACGGCGCCATCACCCTGGCGACGGACGACCTCGACGGCGTCTTCGACCGACTCCAGGCGAGCGACGCCGAGGTCGTGCAGGAGCCGACGGACCAGCCGTACGGCGTCCGCGACTGCGCATTCCGTGACCCGGCCGGCAACCTCGTCCGCATCAACGCCCTGACCTGAGCGGCCCGGTCGCGGCACCTGGTTGGATCGAGCGAGACGACGCCGCCGACGACCTCGGCGCGCCCGACAGACGGAGACACGATGAGCACGGACACCCGGACCGCCGCGGCGGCGCCGGCGCGGCATCCCGCCGACAGCCACGACCTGATCCGCGTGCAGGGCGCGCGGGTCAACAACCTCAAGGACGTGAGCGTCGAGCTGCCCAAGCGGCGGCTGACGGTGTTCACGGGCGTCTCCGGGTCGGGGAAGAGCTCGTTGGTGTTCGGCACGATCGCCGCGGACTCGCAGCGCATGATCAACGAGACGTACAGCGCGTTCGTGCAGGGCTTCATGCCGACGCTCGCCCGGCCGGACGTCGACGTGCTCGACGGGCTGACCACCGCGATCATCGTCGACCAGGAGCGGATGGGCGCCAACATCCGCTCGACCGTCGGCACCGCCACCGACGCGAACGCGATGCTGCGCATCCTGTTCAGCCGGCTCGGGCAGCCGCACATCGGCTCGCCCCAGGCGTTCTCGTTCAACGTCGCGTCGGTCTCGGGTGCCGGGGCGGTCACCTTCGAGCGCGGGGGACAGACCACGAAGGAGCGGCGGGAGTTCACCGTCACGGGCGGCATGTGCGCCCGGTGCGAGGGCACCGGCAAGGTCAGCGACATCGACCTCAGCCAGCTCTACGACGACTCCAAGTCGCTCAACGAGGGCGCGCTGACCATCCCCGGCTACAGCATGGAGGGCTGGTACGGCCGCATCTTCGCGGGCTGCGGGTTCTTCGACCCCGACAAGCCGATCCGCGAGTTCACGGAGCGGGAGCTGCACGACCTCGTCTACAAGGAGCCGACGAAGATCAAGGTCGAGGGCATCAACCTCACCTACGAGGGCCTCGTGCCGAAGATCCAGAAGTCGTTCCTGTCCAAGGACGTCGACGCGCTGCAGCCGCACATCCGCGCGTTCGTCGAACGCACCGTCGTCTTCGGCACGTGCCCGGACTGCGACGGCACCCGGCTCAACGCGGGCGCGCGGTCGTCCCGGATCGGCGACGTCAACATCGCCGACGCCTGCGCCATGCAGATCAGCGACCTGGCGGAGTGGGTCCGCGGGCTCGACGAGCCGTCCGTGGCGCCGCTGCTGGTCTCGCTGCAGGAGACGCTCGACTCGTTCGTGAGCATCGGGCTCGGCTACCTGTCGCTGGACCKGCCGTCAGGCACGCTGTCGGGTGGCGAGGCGCAGCGCATCAAGATGATCCGCCACCTCGGCTCGTCGCTGACCGACGTCACCTACGTCTTCGACGAGCCCACGATCGGCCTGCACCCCCACGACATCCAGCGGATGAACGACCTGCTGCTGCGCCTGCGGGACAAGGGCAACACCGTGCTCGTCGTCGAGCACAAGCCGGAGACGATCGTCATCGCCGACCACGTGGTCGACCTCGGCCCGGGCGCCGGCACGGCGGGCGGAACCATCTGCTTCGAGGGCAGCGTCGACGAGCTCCGGACCAGCGGGACCCTGACCGGCCGCCATTTCGACGACCGCGCCCAGCTCAAGAACGACGTCCGGACGCCGACCGGAGCGCTGCAGATCCGGGGCGCGACGGCGCACAACCTGCGCGACGTCGACGTCGACATCCCGCTCGGGGTGCTCGTGGTCGTCACCGGTGTGGCGGGCTCGGGCAAGAGCTCGCTCGTGCACGGGTCGATCCCGGGTGGCGCGGGCGTCGTCTCGATCGACCAGGGCGCGATCAAGGGGTCGCGCCGCAGCAACCCCGCGACGTACACCGGCCTGCTCGAGCCCATCCGCAAGGCGTTCGCGAAGGCCAACGGGGTCAAGCCGGCCCTGTTCAGCGCCAACTCCGAGGGCGCGTGCCCCACCTGCAACGGCGCGGGCGTCATCTACACGGACCTCGCGATGATGGCCGGCGTGGCCACCCCGTGCGAGGAGTGCGAGGGAAAGCGATTCCAGGCGTCCGTGCTCGAGTACAAGCTGGGCGGCCGCGACATCAGCGAGGTGCTGGCGATGTCGGTGGTCGAGGCCGAGGAGTTCTTCGGCGCGGGGGAGGCGCGGACCCCGGCGGCCCACACGATCCTCGACCGGCTCGCCGACGTCGGGCTCGGCTACGTGAGCCTGGGGCAGCCCTTGCCGACGCTGTCCGGCGGCGAGCGCCAGCGGCTCAAGCTGGCGACGCACATGGGGGAGAAGGGCGGCATCTACGTCCTCGACGAGCCGACCACGGGCCTGCACCTGGCCGACGTCGAACGCCTGCTCGCCCTGCTCGACCGGCTGGTCGACTCGGGCAAGTCGGTGATCGTCGTCGAGCACCACCAGGCGGTCATGGCGCACGCCGACTGGATCGTCGACCTCGGCCCCGGCGCGGGTCACGACGGCGGCCGCATCGTCTTCGAGGGCACGCCCGCGGACCTCGTCGCCGCCCGCTCCACGCTCACCGGCGAGCACCTCGCGGGCTACGTCGGCGCCTGAACCACCCACCCCGGGAGAGTGGTCCGCCACCCTCCACCGTCCGAGAGGCAGCGAGCCATGGCAGAGACGAAGAAGGGCACCACGTCCGAGGGGTTCTCGGCCGAGGAGCGTGCCGCGATGAAGGAGCGCGCCAAGGAGACGCGGGGCAAGAAGTCCGGCGACGGCGAGGCCGACCTGCTGCAGAAGATCGCCGAGATGGGCGACGCCGACCGCGCGATGGCGGAGCGGATCCACGCCGTCATCACCGAGGCCGCCCCCGGCCTCGAGCCCAAGACCTGGTACGGGCAGCCGGCCTACGCCAAGGACGGCAAGGTCGTCGTCTTCTTCCAGGCAGCCTCGAAGTTCAAGACGCGGTACGCGACCCTGGGCTTCAACGACGTGGCCAAGATCGACGACGGCACCATGTGGCCGACCTCGTTCGCGCTGACCTCGCTGACTGCCGCCGACGAGAAGAAGATCGCCGCGCTGGTCACGAAGGCGGTGAGCTGACCGCCACGGGCTCGATGGCCGCCGGGAAGCGCCGGGCGAGCTCGGTGCGGAGCTCGACGTAGCGCGCGAGGAAGGCGCGCTCGTCGAGACGCTTCCGGCGGATCCAGCCGGTGACCTCGTCGTTGCACTTGCTCGTGTTGCACGACCGGCACGCGGGGACGACGTTCTCCAGCGTGTAGCGACCGCCGCGGGAGATGGGCAGGACGCAGTCGCGCTGCATCGGTCCGTCGGTGGCGCCGCAGTACGCGCAGCCCGCCCAGGCCTCCTGCAGCGCGGCCCACTGTTCCGGCGTCAGGTCGTGCTCCACGCCGTCCATGCGGCGCTTCCGGCGCCGCGCCGCGCGGGCCTTGCGACTCCCACCGACAACCATGCCGGGAGCGTACGGTCGACCGGCCCCAGGTCGGAGCAGGCGCTCCGACCCCACGACGCAGACAGGGAGGACGATGAACCCCATCGAGCTGGAGACTGGCGCACACCTCGACGCGCTCGAGCCGTGGCGCGCGGCGGAGTTCGCCGCCCACATGGAACGCGCGCGCGAGCACATCCGTCCGTGGGTCGGACCGTCGTTCCTCAGCGACGACGTCGCCGGCGCGCACGCCACGCTGACCCGGTACGCCGGCCAGCTCGCGCTCGACGGGCAGCGCATCTACGGCATCTGGGCGGACGGCGTCCTGGTGGGCGGCGTGATGTTCGTGGCGTTCTCCGCGGCGGCCGGCGTCTGCGAGGTGGGCTGCTGGTCGGAGCCTGCGGGGGAGGGTCACGGGCACATCACCGCCGCCGTCACACACCTCCTGCGGTACGCGTTCGAGGTGCGAGGGCTCCACCGCGTGGAGTGGCGCTGCCGCAGCGACAACCTGCGCAGCATCGCGGTCGCGCGACGGCTCGGCATGGTGCACGAGGGTGAGCTGCGCGAGGCATGGCTGGTGGACGGCACGTTCCACCACAAGTCGGTCTGGTCGCTGCTGAGCCACGAGTTCGACGAGCAGAACCGTCCCCAGCGTGGCTAGGTCTCGCCAGAGTCAGAGCTCCCGGACGGTCAGCAGGCTCCGGCCGTGGATCGACGTGCGCGCCACGCGGCCCGTCTCGCGGAACCCGAGCTTGTCCAGGACTCGCCGCGACGCCACGTTCCAGTCCCAGACCGACGCCCACAACCGGGGAACGCCCGCCTCTGCCGCCGAGTCGACCACGGCGTGCCCTGCCTCGGTGGCGTACCCGACGCCGTGGACGGCGCGCAGCAGCTCGAAAGCGAGCTCGGGCTCGTCCAGCGAACCGCTCCCGTGTGCCGTGAGCCCGCAGTACCCGATGACGTCGCCCGTGTCCTTCCGCACCACCGCGAGGAGCCGCGGCCCCGGCTCGTCACCCTCGACGCGGATCTGCGCAGCGATGTCGCCGACCGTCGGCCGCCCCTCGGCATCGATCCGCCGGTGCACGGGCACCCGTGGGTCCCGCTCGGTCCACAGCCCGTGGTAGACGTCCGCCTGGCTGGCGCTCCGGGGCCCGAGGACCAGGCGATCGGTCTCCAGGGAGTCGGGAAGGCGGAAGCAGGGCATCCCTCGATTATGTCAGCCGAGGCGGCGATCTCGCGCTCGTCGGCGAGCCACGCGGCCGGGTTCCCGTCGTCACCGAGCTCGATCGCCCGAGCGCGAACGGCCCGCAACCTTCAAGGACACGAGTCGAGTGCGGGAGCCATCACGCCGCGCGGCCCATGATTGCCTCGTGGTGATCGTCTGGCGTGTGCCCGGGTCAGACGCGGATCAGCGTGAGAGACCTGACGTCGGGAGCATCCGCAGCCACTCGTGCAGCGTGGAACCGGGGCCGTCGCAAGGATCCTGAGGCGCAGTCCCGTGTATCCAACCCAGACATGGGTTCTACGCCGATAATGCACATTATGACATTCCACCGTTCGGAAGGCCCCCGAACGACTCTCCCGCACCCAGGGGGTCCACCGACCGCACTCGTGCTCCCAGGGCTCTCCCGCGCCAACCGGAGGCAGTCCGCGTAGCGTGCGCGTCGTGCGCTACGTGATCATCGGGACCGGAGCCGTCGGCGGCGTCATCGGCGGCTTGCTTGCGGCGGCCGGCCGGGACGTCGTGCTCGTCGCGAGGAACCGTCAGCTCGACGCGCTGACYACCGGCGGGCTCGAGGTCGCCACGGCGGACGGCGTCCTGCACGTCCATCCTCCGACGGCGCGCGTCCCGCAGGACGTCGACCTCAGCCCGGACGACGTGCTCGTCCTCACGGTCAAGAGCCAGGACACGGCCGCGGCGCTCGAGGCGTGGGCGGACCGCCCCGTGGCCGGCGGAGGGACCGCCGCGACCGTGCTGCCCGTGGTGTGCGCCCAGAACGGCATCGACAACGAGCGAGCCGCCTTGCGCAGGTTCGCCCACGTGGTCGGCATGTGCGTGTGGCTGCCGGCGACCCACCTCGAACCGGGACGCGTGTCGGCCGGCAGCACCCCGGTCCCCGGCGTGCTCCGGGTGGGCTCGGTGCCGATCGGCGGCCCCGCCCCGACGCAGGTCGCCGCGGACCTCGAGGCGGCGGGGTTCCGCGCTCCCGTGGTCGACGACGTCATGGCGTGGAAGGCCTACAAGCTGCTGACCAACCTGGGCAACGCGATCGAGGCGCTGTGCGGGACGGAGCGCGACGCCGCGGCCCGCGAGCTGGGCGCTCGCGCGGACGCCGAGGGCCGTGCCGCCCTCGCCGCGGCGGGCGTCCGTGTGGTGCCCGACGCCGAGCACGACGCAGCGAGGGCCGAGTTCCACATGGGCCGCCTGCCCGGCGACGAGGGCGGCGGGTCGTCGTGGCAGTCCCTCGCCCGCGGCACGGGGTCGGTCGAGGCCGACTACCTCAACGGCGAGATCGTGCTGCTCGGGCGCCTGCACGGCGTGCCGACGCCGGTCAACGCGATGCTCCAGCAGCTGGCCCGCCGGGCCGCTGCCGCGGGCTCCGCGCCGGGCTCCTTCGACGCGGCCGACCTGCTCGCGCGCGTGGGCTAGGAGGCCTCGGCAGCACCGAGCGTGAGCACGTAGCGCTCCTCGGTCTGCTCAGGGTCGCGCGGCACCACCTGCCGCTCCCCCGTCCGGGTGAACCCGGCGCGCACGTACAGGTCGCCCGCGGCGTTGTTCCCGTCGACCAGCCACAGCGACACCGTCCTGGCGTCCTGCGCCGCGGCGGCGTTGCGCACGGCGTCCAGGAGCGCCCAGCCGACACCGTGCCGGCGCGACTCCGGTGCCACCCACAGGGAGACGATGTGCCGGTCGTCGGTGGGCGATCCCGGCTCCTGCATCATGGTCACGATCCCGCGGCCGACTCCCCCGTCGTCCACGGCGATCCACGTGGTCGACGTGCGCAGGCGCATGCGCCAGTGCGACTCGACGAACCGCTCCTCCCGGGCCAGGGACGCCCCGAACACGTCCGGGTCCTCCCGCAGGGCGCGCAGACGCACCTCCTGGACCAGACGCCAGTCGTTCTCCCCCACCTGTTGGACGATCACGTGCACAGGATGCCTCACGTCCGGCGAAGTCGCCCTCAAGGCTCGTCGCGTGCCGTCCGGTCGTCCGGCGTGCCGCCGTGGCCCTCGGGGTCGGGAACCGCGCGCGCGACGTCGGCGATCTCCTCCTCCGGGCGCGGCGGGACGCTCTCGTCGTACTCCAGCTCGGGCACCTCGTGCCCCACGGGCTCCGTCACGGTGATCTCCTTCCGACACGTGCACGACGGCCGCCCGCGGTGTGCGGGCGCCGGAGAGCTCAGAGGTCGATGCCCTCGCCGGGGTCGAGGGACACCGGGTCGCCCGCGCCGCCGATCCGGCCGAGCAGGCCGATGGCCATCCCCTGCCCGATCGCGCTGAGCAGGGCGTCATGGATGACGACGAGCCGGCCGGGCTGCACGCTGCGCACGTAGTCCACCACCTCGCCCAGCTTCAGCCACGGCGCTCCGACCGGCGTGCAGAGGACGTCGACCTGCGCACCCGCCGGGTCGACGTACGCGTCGCCCGGGTGCAGCACGCCGGCGACGAGGTAGCCGACGTTGTGCACGCGCGGGACGTCCTGGTGGATCAGGGCGTGCCACTCCCCCAGCACGGCGACGTCGAATCCGCCCGCCGTGATCGCGTCGCCCGCGGCCACGACGTGCACGCGGTCGGCCGGCGCTCCCGCGGCGACCAGGATGTCCACCACGGGCTGCGGGGCCCAGACCTCGACGCCCGCCCGGACGGCCTCGGCGACGGGCTCCGTCGCCACGTGGTCGGCGTGCTCGTGCGTGATGAGGACGGCCGAGACGCCGTCGAGCGCTCCCGGCAGCTCCGAGAAGGCCCCCGGATCGATCACCAGCCGGTCGTCGCCGCGGTCGAGTCGGATGCAGGCGTGTCCCCAGCGGGTCAGTCGGGTGCTCATGGGTCCAGTCTGTCCTGACCAGGGCGGCCGTGCCCCCGGGACGGGCCGCCCGGGTGTCGGGGCGCCGGTTTTCGTCGTGGAGACCTCGCCCGGATACGGTGTCGCACGTGCTGGTGCTCGGGGTGTGCAGTCTCAAGGGTGGCGTGGGCAAGACGTCGATCACCCTCGGCCTCGCGTCGGCTGCGCTCGAGCGCGGCCTGCGCACGCTCGTCATCGACCTCGACCCCCAGGGCGACAGCACCATGGCGCTCGGCGCGCGCCCGCAGAGCGGGGACGTCGCGTCGGTGCTCGACGCCCCCAGCGCCGCGACCATGGCGGACGCGACCGTGCTCTCCTCGTGGGCCGACGACGGCCTGGACGTGCTGGCCGGGTCCGAGCGGTCCGCAGCGCACGACCGGCTCGACGGCGACGACGTCGACCGGCTGCGCTACGCGCTCTCATGGGTGCACGGCTACGACCTCGTGCTCGTCGACTGCCCGCCGTCCCTCGGCGGTCTCACGCGCACCGGCCTCGCCGCCTGCGACCGGGCGCTCGTCGTCACCGAGCCCGGGCTGTTCGCGGTCATGGCGGTGGGCCGGGCCATGCGCACCATCGACGAGCTCCGCCGCGGGGCCGCCCCGGCCCTCCAGCCGCTCGGCATCGTCGTCAACAGGGTCCGCGCACGCTCGATCGAGCAGGCGTTCCGGCTCGAAGAGCTGCAGACGCTCTACGGCCCGCTCGTGCTCACTCCCCCGGTGCCCGAGCGTGCGGCACTGCAGCAGGCTCAGGGCGCGGCCCAGCCCGTGCATGCGTGGCCGGGCGCCGCGGCCGCCGAGCTCGCCCGCACCTTCGACGCGCTGCTCGACCGCGCGCTGCGCGCTCCCCGCCACTGACAGCACGAGAGCGGCCACCCGTCGGGGCGACCGCTCTCGTCGAGGCGCTTCGTGCTCAGCCGGCCGTGCGTGCCTGACGCCGCATCGCGAGCTCGTCGTGCGGGGACGGCTCGCTCGTGAGCTCGTCCTCCTCGTCGGCGCGCTCGGAGGGCAGCTCGGCAAGGGTGCCCTCGACCTCGCGCCAGACGCGCCCGACGGCGATGCCGAACACGCCCTGGCCGCCCTGGACCAGGTCGATGACCTCGTCGGCCGAGGTGCACTCGTACACGCTGGCACCGTCGGACATGAGCGTGATCTGCGCGAGGTCGTCGACCCCGCGCTCGCGCAGGTGGCTCACCGCGGTGCGGATCTGCTGCAGCGAGACGCCCGTGTCGAGCAGCCGCTTGACCACCTTGAGGACGAGGATGTCCCGGAAGCTGTACAGGCGCTGCGTGCCGGAGCCGGTGGCCGGGCGGATCGACGGCTCGACCAGGCCGGTGCGGGCCCAGTAGTCGAGCTGCCGGTACGTGATCCCGGCGGCGCGGCAGGCCGTGGGGCCGCGGTAGCCCGTGGCGGTGTCGAGGTCGGGGAGGTCGTCGTCGAACAGCATGCCCTGAGCGCGCTGCGGGACTGCCCCGCCGACGCTCTCGGCACTCTCGATGCTGGTCACGAATCCTCCACTCGTTGCGAGCCGGTCGGCGGACGGCTCCCCCGGCTGCTTGTCAGACTAGGCCCGTGGCGCGGCGGACGCCATGACGCCCGCCGGGCGTGTCGCGACCGGCGAGTCTCACCTTCGACCTGAAGGCGAAGGTTTGTCCCGGGCAACCGGCGGCACGCCTCACGTGCCCGGCTCGTCGTCCGGTTCCGCCCCGGTGCTGAAGTCCTCGGGCGTGACGAGGTCGAGGAACCGGCGGAAGCGCTCGAGGTCCTGCTCCGACGTCGTCGTGCGCACCTCGACCCCGGCCACCGCGACGACCTCCGCGGAGCACAGCACCGGGCAGCCGAACCGCAGCGCCAGCGCGATCGCGTCGGATGCCCTGGAGTCGACCCGTGGCCCGGTCCGGAGCACGAGCTCCGCGTGGAACACCCCCTCTTCGAGGCGCGTGATCTCGACCCTGGTCAGCCCCGATCCCGTGGCGATCAGCACGTCCCGCAGGAGGTCGTGCGTCATCGGTCGGGGCGGCACGATGCCCGCCTGGGCGGACGCGATCGCGCTGGCCTCGGCCGGACCGATGAGGATGGGGACCAGCAGCTCCGAGTCCGGATCGAGCAGGAGCACGACGATCTCCTCGTCCGCCAGGTGCTGACGCACCCCGACGATCTCGACCGGCACGAGCTCGGCGTCCTCCCCCATGCCGCCCACGCTACGACCCCGACGCCGATCCGGCGCCCCTGGAGGGCGAGCAAGTGTGCCGACCGCGCTACGGGGCGAGGTCGGCGACCGCCGCGCGAACCAGGGCCGTGTGCATCTGGTTGCAGAGCTCGCCCACCTCGGCCGCGAGCGTGCCCGCGCGTGCCCGCGACGAGGCGCTGCGCTGGCCGCGCCAGGGGGCGACCACCTGCTCGACGAGGTCGGCCTGGCGCTCGGCGGCGGTGCGGAACTGCCGCAGGTGCCGCGCGTCGATGCCGTGCTCGGCCAGGGCGGCCGCCGCCACGACGATGTCGCGCGCCCACGGGTCGAACGACGACGACGCGCCGTGCGGGCGCAGCACTCCCGCGGCGACGAGGTCCTCCACGAACGTGGGCTCGACGCCGGCCTCGCGGGCCAGCGCGTCGACCGTCCAGCGGGTGCCGGCGGCCTCGCGCACGCCGTCGCGGGTGGCCAGCCGCGCTCGTGGCGCCGCCTCGTCCTCCTCGCCCGCGTCCAGCGCCGCCAGGCGGTCGCCGATGACCTTGAGCGGCATGTACCGGTCGCGCTGCTGGCGCAGCACGAACCGCAGCCGCTCGATGTCCGCCGGCGAGTACTGGCGGTAGCCGGCGGCCGTGCGCACGGGCTCGACGAGGCCCTGCTCCTCGAGGAAGCGCAGCTTGGACGTGGTGACCGCGGGGAACTCGATCTGCAGAGCCGCCAGCACGTCGGAGATGCGCATCGACGCGCGGCGCGAGATCCCGCGGGGCCACGGCTCGTGCTCGCCGGCCGGGGTAGCGCCCGCCGAGGAAGCGTCGGTCGCGGACGCGGGCAGCGCGCGCTGGGCGCGGGCGCCCGTCACGCCGCGCTGCCGGTCGGACTCGGCACCCGCTGCCCGTCGCGCGTCAGCTGCGCGCCGGTCACGCGCCGGCCGTGTCGCGGTGCGGGCTGGGGTGGAACGTCATCCGGTACTTGCCGATCTGCACCTCGTCGCCCGCCCGCAGCACCGACTGGTCGATCCGGGTGCGGTTGACGTAGGTGCCGTTCAGCGAGCCGATGTCCCGGACGACGAACGTCTGCCCGTCGCGCACGAACTCGGCGTGCTTGCGGGAGACCGTCACGTCGTCGAGGAAGATGTCCGCTGCCGTCGAGCGACCCGCGACGGTCCGCTCGGCGTCGAGCAGGAACCGGGCGCCGGCGCTGGCGCCCCGCTGCATCACCAGGAGCGCCGACGTCGGCGGCAGTGCGTGCACGGCCGCGACCTCGTCCGGAGTGAGCCCGACGGGCGCCGATGCCTCGATCTCGACCGGTCCGACCGCTCCGAAGCTCATCGTCGTGTCGGGTCCGCTGGCGGGACGTCCGACCTGCGGATCCTCGCCGCTCATGCCACCTCCCGGGCCCGTTCCTCGCGTCGACCACCGGCGTTCCTCGGGGTCAGGCACACCCTATGCGGACCGGGCCGGTCGGCGCAGCACGTCCCGGAGCGGGTTCGCGCTCGCGTCGGCACGGACGCCAGACAGACCGGGATCAATCGCCCTCGGGCGGCACCGGCGTGGCGTAGACCGGGTCCGGCACGTCGCGGATCGCGTCGACCTCGACCTTGTCCGAGCTGTCGACCGTGCCTCTGCCGCCGTTGTTGCGGACCTGCGCCATGGCGCCGCCGGGGATCTGCAGCGCCGGCGCGATGATGTCCGGGTCGCCGATCGCGATCCAGCGGTAGGGCGCGGTCAGCACGACCCCGTCGAGGACGACCGCCCCCGGCGTGCCGGTGAACGAGCTGCTCGCCGTGACCCGCTGGTCGTTGAGCTGCACGGCCTCCGCGCCGGCGTTGCGCAGCTCCTCGAGCATGTTGAGCATGGTGAAGGGTCGGATGGCGCCGTCCGGCTCCGTGAGCGTGATGATCACGCCGGGCCCCTCGGCCGGCAGCCTGCCCGTGAGGATGCCCTGGGTCTCCGCGCTGCGCCGCAGGGCGTCCAGCGCGGCCTGCCGGCGGTCGGACCCCGACAGCAGGTCGTCACGCTCGCGCGCCAGGTCGGCGGACTCCCGGGCCAGCGCGTCGCCGCGGTTGGTCGTCTCGTCGAGGATCCGCACCAGGTCGCCCTGGCGCATCCCCGCCAGGTCCGCTCCCGCGGACTGGCGCACCTGCGCCACGAGCGCGAAGCCCAGCACGGCGCAGAGGATGCCGGCCAGCACCTGCGCGGTCGTCAGCCGCGGCCGCAGCGCCCGGCCGAGCACCACCCAGCCGCTCGGCGGCTCGGCGGCGGTCGTGCCCTGTGGGACGCCGACCTCCTCGCCCGGTCCGGGCCCGTCGACACCGGCCGGGTCGACCTCCGGCTCGTCCCCCGCCGTCGGCGGCTCCGGCTCGTTCTCCCCCGACGGTTCGTTCTCGGCGGGCGGTTCGTTCTCGGCCGACGGTCCTGGCTCCGGCACGAACACCGTGGGGCCGGGCGCGTCGTCGCGAGCAGGGGGCCCGTCGTCGGTCGCGACGGCGTCGTCCTCCGGCACCACCGGCGGCAGGCTGAGCGGCTCGTCGGCGCGCGGCACGCTGAGGCGCTCGTCGTCGGGCACCACGGGCTGCGCACCGACCGGCTCGGCGTCGGACCGGACCGGGGGCACGGCCGAGGGCTCGCCGTCCGGAGTGGGGTGCGGCGCGTCCTGCGGTCCGTCGTGCGCGGGGGTCACGCTCATGCCTTGAAGAGGTGCCGGCGGATCGAGGCGGCGTTGGAGAAGATCCGGATGCCGAGGACGACCACGACGGCCGTCGACAGCTGCGTGCCCACGCCGAGCTGGTCGCCCAGGAACACGATCAGGGCGGCGACGACCACGTTGGAGAGGAAGGAGATGAGGAACACGCGGTCGTCGAAGATGCCGTCGAGCATCGCGCGGAGCCCACCGAACAGGGCATCCAGCGCGGCGACGACCGCGATGGGGAGGTACGGCTGGAGCTCGGTGGGGACGGTGGGCTGCAGGAGCAGGCCACCCACGACGCCGATGACCAGACCGATGACTGCGATCACGTGCCGTCCCTCCCTGTCGGACCTGCGGACTCTGTCATACCGGCCTCGTCCTGCACATCCTCCGACGGTGGCGCGTCGTCCCCGGACGTCGCGCTGTCGGACGGGACGGTCGCGGCGTGCAGGGCGACCAGGCCGGTGCCCGGCAGGTCGAGCGAGCTCTGCGAGGAGAGCTGGACGCCGATGCCGAAGTTGCTCCGCAGCGTGGCCAGCTGCTGCCCGGCACTCGACCGTGCCAGCGAGGTCTGCATGTCGACCGCATCGCCGATCGCCTCGACCGTGTAGGGGCTGCTGAGGGCCACCAGGTCCACGAGCACCGCGTCCCCGGCGCTGCGGATCGCGGTCATCGCGGTGAGGCGCTGCCCGTTGACCGCGATGGCCTCGGCCCCGGCGGCCCACAGCCCGTTCACCACGACCTGCAGGTCGGCGTCCTGCACGCGCAGCTCGGGGTCCTCGGTGTCGGGGTCGTCGGACGGTGCGTCGGTGAGGACGATGCGCAGTCCCCGGCCGGTCACGGGCATGACGCCGGACTCGACCGCGTCGGCCGCCACCTCGTCGCGGAAGGCCTGTCCCTCGTCGCCGAGCAGCTGCCCCTGCAGCGTGCCGATCTGCGTGGTCATCGCGGTGATGTCCGCCTGGGTCGCGTCCGCCTCGGCGCTGCGCTGCTTGATCTGCTCCTCGAGCAGCGAGCGCGCCGCCTGCACCGAGCCGGCCGGCTGCCGCAACGCGAGCGTGGCGGCGGTCGCGCCGAGCCCGAGGGCCATGGCGAGCAGGACGAGGCCGACGGTGGACCGGGCCGTCGGACGCGGGCCCGTGCCGGCGGCGGCCTCGGCGTAGCCCGGGTCGAGCGGGCGCCGGTAGAACTCGGTGATCAGCGTCATCGACGCGTCCGGCGGCCCCGCGACCGCCCGCGGGGGGCCGGAGCCGTGACGGGTGCTCATGCCGGCTCGCCCGCGTCGCGCAGCAGGTGGCGGGCCTGGGCGAGATAGAGCACGGCGGAGAACCAGTAGAGAGCGACGCCCCACAGCGCGAACGCCCAGCCCGCCACGCCGGCGACCGTGCCCACCCACGAGTCCCACTGCGCGAGCAGCAGCAGCGGGAAGGCGTACAGGAGCGCGAAGGTGCCGGCCTTCCCGGCCAGGTGGACCGGGAGCGGCGCGTAGCCGGCCCGGGCGAGCACGACGAGCATCACGGCGAGGACCACGTCGCGCAGCACGAGCACGCCGAGCAGCCACCAAGGCACGACGTCGCGCCACGCCAGGGCGACGAGCGTGACGATGATGAAGAGCCGGTCCGCGGCCGGGTCGAGCAGCTGGCCGAGGCGCGAGACCTGGCCGAGCCGGCGGGCCAGCACACCGTCCAACCAGTCGCTGGCCCCGGACACCGCGAGCACCACCACGGCCCAGCCGTCGTGCCCCTGCACGAGGAGCACCGCGAACACGGGGACCAGAAGCAGCCGCACGAAGCTGATCGCGTTGGGGACGGTCAGCACCCGCGTGGAGACGACGTCGTTGCTCGTCACTGCGTCCCCCGTCACCGTGCCGCCCTTCCGTCCTGGCGGCGTCGATCCTATGCGTCGCGCGGGACCACCCAGGACGTCGGCGCGCACATCCCCCGTCCGGGTGCCAGAGTGCGGGAGTGGCCCACAGCAACGACCCGGACGTGATCACCCGACTGCTGACCGCGCCCGGCCGGTGGGCGGTGGTCGGCCTCTCGGCCAACAGCGCCCGGGCCGCGTACGGCGTGGCCAGGTACGTGCAGTCGCTCGGCCACACGATCGTGCCGGTGCACCCCCGGGCGGACACCGTGCACGGCGAGCCCGGCGTCCGCACGCTCACCGAGGCCGGCAGCCCGATCGACGTGGTCGACGTCTTCGTGAACAGCGCTCTGGCGGGCGAGGTCGTCGACCAGGCGATCGCCGCGGGGGCCGGTGCGGTCTGGCTCCAGCTCGGCGTCGTGGACGAGGGCGCCGCCGAGCGCGCGCGTGCCGCGGGCCTCGACGTCGTGATGGATGCCTGCCCGGCGATCGAGGGTCCGCGCCGCGGTCTGTGACGGCGTTGTGCGCGACGTCACCCGCGCCCTCCCGCCACGGGACACGTCCGCCCGGTAGACTCCTCGGTGAATCTGGAGTTCGTCGCGTCCCCCTTCGAGGCGTCGCCACCACCGCTGAGCCGGTCGGGGCCCGCCTCGCGTCGTGTGGTCTAGGCATCCGCGTCAGCGGTTGCCACTGGGTGGTCCGGGGCTGCGACCCGCTGTTCGCCGACCCGGTGCACGGTTCAGGGCTCCGCCCCGCGATGATCGGTTCCCCCTCTTCATGAGTTCTGTTGCGCCTTCCGCCATGCCCGAGAACGGCACCTTCGACGAGCTGGGTCTTCCCCCGGCACTCCAGGCCGCGATCGCGGACCTCGGCTTCACCACTCCTTCCGCCATCCAGGCGCAGGCCGTCCCCGCCCTGCTGAGCGGCCGCGACATCGTCGGCGTCGCCCAGACCGGCACCGGCAAGACCGCCGCGTTCGGCCTGCCGCTGCTGGCCGCCATCGACTACGACCTCCCGGCCGTGCAGGCCGTCGTGCTCACCCCGACGCGCGAGCTCGCCATGCAGGTCGCCGACGCCATCCAGTCGTTCGCGACGCACCTGCCGGGGCTGAACGTGCTCGCGGTGTACGGCGGCTCGCCGTTCCTCCCGCAGCAGCGCGCGCTGTCGCGCGGTGCCCAGGTCGTCGTCGGCACCCCCGGCCGCGTGCTCGACCACCTCGACCGCCGCACGCTGAAGATGGACCAGGTCCGCTTCCTCGTGCTGGACGAGGCCGACGAGATGCTGCGCATGGGCTTCGCCGAGGACGTCGACAAGGTCCTGTCCGCCGCGCCCCGGGAGCGTCAGGTCGCCCTGTTCTCCGCGACGATGCCGCCGCAGATCCGCCGGGTCGCCGAGCAGCACCTCAACCGACCCGTCGAGATCACCGTCTCGCGTCAGGCCTCCACGGTCACCAGCGTCCGCCAGACGTACGCCGTCGTCCCGCACCGCCACAAGACCGGCGCGCTCGCCCGCGTGCTCGCCGTGTCCGAGGCCGACGCCGCCATCGTCTTCGTCCGCACCCGTGGGGCGGCCGAGGAGGTCGGCAGCGCGCTGATCGAGCGCGGCATCTCGGCGGCGTACATCTCCGGCGACGTCGCGCAGACCGAGCGCGAGAAGATCGTCGACCGCCTGCGGACCGGCGCGCTCGACGTGCTCGTCGCCACCGACGTCGCGGCGCGCGGCCTCGACGTCGACCGCATCGGCCTCGTCGTGAACTTCGACGTGCCGCGCGAGCCCGAGACCTACGTGCACCGCATCGGCCGGACCGGCCGCGCGGGCCGCGAGGGCGAGGCGCTGTCCTTCGTCACGCCGTCGGAGCAGTCGCGCCTGCGCCAGATCGAGCGCACCACGCGCCAGTCGCTCCAGCAGGTGGAGATCCCCTCGCCGGCCGAGGTGTCCGCGCACCGCGTGCAAGCGCTGCTGGCCCGCACGGGGGCCCGTGCCGAGCTCGGTCGCCTGGACCTGTACCGCGAGGCCATCGCGGTGCACCTGGCGCAGAACCCGGACGTCGACCCCGTCGACCTGCTCGCCGTCGTCACGGCGCTCGCGGTCGGCGACGAGGGTCCGCAGGCGGTCCAGCACGGTGACGACCTCGACGACGCCCTCTCGCGCGCCCACCTCACCGGTGGCGGCCGCGAGCGGGACGCCGAGCGCAGCTACGACCGTCCCGAGCGCGGCGAGCGTCGTCGCGCCGACACGCACATCGCCGGGGGCTCGCCGCGCTGGCGCGTCGCCGTCGGGCACCGCGACGGCCTCCAGCCGGGCGCCCTCGTGGGCGCGCTCACCGGTGAGGGCGGGCTGACCGGCAAGGACGTCGGCAAGATCGACATCTTCGGCAGCTTCGCGCTGGTCGACATCCCGGCCGGCCTCTCCGCCGACACGATCGACCGGCTGGCCCGCACCCGCGTCGCCGGCCGTCCCCTGCGGATCCGTCTCGACTCGGGCCCGCGCCCGGGCCACGGCGCCTCGCGCCCGACGCACGGCCCGGCCCGCGGCCGCAGCTGATCGCACCGCGTCTCGCCCCTGTCTCCCGTCCGGGAGGCAGGGGCGTCGTGCTACCTGAGCACCGATCCCGGCCTGGACTCCGGCCGGCCGGAGCGCGACGCCCCGCGCAGCAGGGTGATGTCCGCCTCGCGGAGCACCTCGCCGACGTCGCGGAAGCCCCGGATGCTCCCCAGCACCCCCACGGCGACGCGCTGCCCGAGCTCCTGGCGCAGCTGGTCCAGCAGCAGCGAGAGCCGCGCGGGCAGGCCGCCCGGCCCGACGTCGTCGAGGAGCACGACGAAGTCGTCCTCTCCGATGCGCGCCGGCGTGTCGCCCTCGCGCAGCGACCGCCGCAGCCGCCGGACCAGCTCGCGGTGCAGGTCCAGGCGCTCGTCGCCCTCGCCGCCGTGGTGGCCCTGGGTCGGGAGGGTCGGGCCGTCGAGCACCCGCACGAGGGCAAGCGCGCAGTCGTACCCCGGCGAGCGTCGGGTCCGCAGCACCGCCGCCCCGAGCCGGTCCAGGAAGAGCAGCCGGTTGACCAGGCCTGTCTCCGGGTCGCGCAGCGCGTCCCGCTGGAGTGCCATCTCGGCCTCCTTGCGCTCCGTGACGTCGACCAGGGCGCCGACGAGGCGCGCGGGACAGCCCGCGTCGTCCAGCACGGTCACGGCCCGGCACAGCATCCAGCGGTAGTCGCCGGACGACGTCCGGACGCGGTGCTCGAGCTCCAGCGGGGAGCCGGCGCCGGCCAGCTGTGAGGCGATCGAGGCCGAGAGCTCGTCGCGGTCGGCGGGGTGCACGCGCTCGAGCCACTCCCCCGGCGAGTCGCCGATGACGTCGTCCGCGTAGCCGAGCGTCTGCTTCCAGCGGGGCGAGTAGTAGACCGTCCCGGCGGAGACGTCCCAGTCCCACGTCCCGTCGTGGGCGGCCATCGACGCGAGCGCGTACCGCTCCTCGCTGGCCCGCACGGTGTCCGCGAGCGACCGCTCCCTGGCCGCGGCCTGCTCGAGGGCCCGACGCTGCTCGCGCAGGTTGGCCAGCAGCCGCTCCTGGTCGAGCGCCACGGCGAGCAGCGCCGCCCAGTGGTTGAACCGGTCGCGCGCGCTCGTCGCCCGCGTCTCCACCGTGCCGTCGATCGCGAGCAGCCCCCAGTCGCTGCCGCCGAACGTCACGGGCACGACGAACGTGAGCTCGTTCGAGCCGACGGTCCCGGCGCGGGTCAGGGCGGTCGGCGGGAACTGGCTCGCGGTGGTGCGCACGCCCACCAGGCGCGACAGCGTGCCCGACGTGTCGTGCACCCCGACGATCTCCATCTCCCGGTCGCCCGGGCCCCGGTCCGCGCCGAGCCACAGCCCCAGGCAGGCGTGCCCGCGGACGCCGCGCGGCAGCCAGCCGAGCGCGCGCGGGCTGGCGCCGTCACCGCGCAGCAGGTCCATGTCGACCTCGTACTGGTCGACGATGGTCCGCTCGAGCTGCCCGCTGCGCGCGAGCATCGACCGGGTGCAGCCCTTGGTCACGGCGAGCAGCACCTCGGTGACCGCGCGCCGCACCGCCATCTCGTGCTGGGGCCGAGAGAGCGCTTCCACGATGTCGCTCTCGACGGCCCGCAGGCAGATCACCAGCTGCTCGAGCGCCTCGGGGTGCGGCTGCATCGCGGCCGTCAGGTCGGCGAGCCGGCCCAGGGTCGGCCCGCCCGGCAGCGTGCCCCGCTCCGCCGCCGTCTCGATGGGCTCGACCACGGCGTGCCACCACGCCTCGCGCGGCGCGGCCCCCGGGCGACGCGCCCCGCCGACGCCGGACGGACCGACGAACGCGGTCTCGGCGAGCGCGCGCAGCACCTGGTAGCCGCCGCGACCGTCGGTACCCGCCGACGTGGCCGACGCCGACTGGACGGCCTCCGAGCACCCGCAGGACTCGCGCAGGACGAGCGTGGACGCGGCGCGGTACTCCCCGCCGGGCACCTCGTCGCCGCGCATGCGGGACAGCAGCAGCGAGACCGCCGTCTCGCCGACCCGGTCGTAGTGCGCGTCGACCGTCGAGAGCCGGGGAGTCACCCGGGCGCCCGAGTCGGCGTGGTCGAACCCGATGACCGCCTGGTCGCGCGGCAGGACGAGGCCGGCGGCCCGCAGCGCGCGCTGGAAGCCGATCGCGTTCCGGTCCGTCGCGGCGACGACCGCCGTCGTCGGGGTGCCGAGGGTGAGCATGCGCGCGGCCGCGTCGGCGCCGCCCTGCTCGTGGTTGTCGGACGCCTCGAAGATCCAGGCGTCGGGTGCCTCGATGCCGTGCTCGGCCAGCGTCGCGCGGTACGCGGCGAAGCGCTCGCGCATGTCCCGCTGCGTCAGGCACCCCACGAAGCCGATCGCGGAGTGCCCGTGCTCGAGCAGGTGCTCGACGGCAGCCTTGACGCCGCCGACGTTGTCCGGCAGGACGACGGCGTCGTCGGCGGACTGCGGCTCCTCGCTCACGAGCACCACCGGCAGGCCCCACTGCTGGACCGAGGCGAGCCGGTCGCTGCGCAGCGCCTTGCCGACCACGACCAGACCGTCCACGGCTCCCAGCGCGACCGGGGCGTCGAGGACGGACTCGTCGGGGTACCGCTCGCGGTCCAGGCCCGCCGGGTACGTCTGGACCGCGACCACCCGGTGCCCGGCGGCTCGCGCAGCCCGCGCCACCCCGGCGATCAGGGCCCCGAAGTAGAACCCGCCGACCACCGGCGAGAGGACGCCGATCGTTCGTCGTGCCGTCGGCGAGACCGGCCCGCGTCGCACTGTTCCCATGACCCCACATCCCTCGCCCACGTCGTCGGAGCCGAGATGATGCATTTCACCCGCATCGGGCGACACACTAGGTGATCGTGGTCACACCTGCATATGACTCTGGAGTACCCGGCTCTTCCGCGTCGCCCTCGACGCCGTCGTCCGGGCCGTCCTCCCCCGCCCCTGCGCCGGCCCCCGCGCGCCGCCCCACGATCACCGACGTAGCCCGCGCCGCCGGCGTCTCGATCGCCGTCGTGTCGTACGCGCTGAACGGTCGGCCGGGGGTCTCGGCGGCGACGCGGGAGCGCGTCCTGCGGGTGGCCGACGAGTTCGGCTGGCGGCCCAGCGCGGCCGCGCGGTCGATGCGCACGGGCCCGCGCGCGGTCGGCCTCGTCTTCGACCGCGGCGCCGCCGGTCCCGTGGCCCAGGCCACCGGCGTGCTCGAGTTCGTCATCTCGCTGCAGGAGGTGCTGGCCACCCGCAACCTCGCGCTGGTGCTCCAGATCGTCGACGGACCCGAGGCGGCCGTCGCGCTCTACGGCGAGTGGTGGGCGGAGCGCCGGTTCGACGTCATGGTCGTCACCGACATCCTCGCCGAGGACCCGCGCATCGACGCGCTCCGCCGGCTGCGTGCGCCCGCCGTGGTCGTCGGTGCAGGTCAGAGCGACGTGGACCTTGCTGCGGTGAGCCTGGACGACGGCGAGGCGTTCCGCCGCGTCGGCCGGTACCTGCTCGAGCTGGGGCACCGGCACGTGGCCCTGGTGAGCGGTCCGAAGGAGCTCGTCCGCACCCGCGCGCGTCTCGGCGCCCTCTCCGCGGTGCTCGACGCGGCCAGCGGAGTGCTCGTGCACGAGGCCACCGGAGGCACCGCGGAGGAGGCCGCGGTGGCCACCCGACGACTGCTCACGAGTGGTCGGGCGCCCACGGCGATCGTCTACGACTCGGACCAGATGGCGGTCGCCGCCCTCGACGTGGCCCGCCGGACGGGCCTCGCGGTGCCGTGGGACCTGTCGGTGGTGGCGGGCTCCGACTCGGCCCTGTGCCGCCTCGCGACCCCCTCGATCACGACCCTCCCGTCGGCCCAGCGCGACCTCGGCACGGCCACCGGCGAGGCGGTGCTGGCGGTGCTGGACGGCGACCTGCGCGCCCGCCGGGAGCTCCAGATCGGGGGCCTCGCGGTGCGCGGCAGCACCGGCCCGCGGTCGAGATGAGAACGCTCTCATGCGAGTCACAGTTTGGTAACGCACGGGGCCTAAACGATTCGCCCCGTGCCGCCCGGAAAGTCCTCGTGATGCTCTAGCGAACCAGTCGCCGTGGACTTCCCCGGGCGACCTGCGCCCGGGCGGGACGGCCGGCCGGGCACGCCGAACGACATCCGGAGGACTACGTGTCCACACACGGCAAGAGAGCGGTGAGGCAGCGTTTGCGCGCGGCGGCCACCGCAGCGGCAGCGATGGCGCTGATCGCAGCACCTCTGTGCATCACCACGAGCGCGAGCGCCGCGGAAGCGCACGTCGACAACCCCTACGCCGGCGCCACGCAGTACGTGAACCCCACCTGGGCAGCGTCTGTTGAGAGCGCTGCCACGCGTGCCGGCGACGCCACCCTGGCGTCCAAGATGCACACGGTGGCCAAGCAGCCGACCGCCGTCTGGATGGACCGGATCAGTGCCATCGCCGGCAACGCCGACGGCAACGGCCTGAAGTTCCACCTCGACAACGCGCTCGCCCAGAAGGGCTCCGGCCCCCTCGTGGTCAACCTGGTCATCTACGACCTGCCCGGCCGCGACTGCTTCGCCCTCGCGTCCAACGGCGAGCTCCCCGCCACCGACGCCGGGCTCGCGCGCTACAAGACCGAGTACATCGACGCCATCGCCGCCCTGCTCTCGGACAGCAAGTACCAGAACCTGCGGTTCTCGCTCACCATCGAGCCCGACTCGCTCCCCAACCTGGTCACCAACAACTCCGAGCCCCTCTGCCAGCAGGCCGGCCCGTACTACCGGGCGGGCGTGAAGTACGCGCTCGACAAGTTCCACGCCATCCCGAATGCCTACAACTACATCGACATCGGCCACTCCGGATGGCTCGGCTGGGACAGCAACGCCGGGCCTGCCGCCCAGCTGTTCGCCGACGTCGCCAAGAGCACGACGGCCGGGTTCGCGTCCGTCGACGGGTTCGTCTCCGACACGGCCAACAGCACCCCGCTGGTCGAGCCGAACCTGCCCGACTCCAGCAAGCAGGTGGGCAGCGGCCAGATCAAGTCGGCCGACTTCTACGAGTGGAACCCGGACCTCGACGAGGTCCACTTCACCGCCGACATGTACACGCGGCTCGTCTCGGCGGGCTTCCCGTCGTCGCTGGGCATGCTCATCGACACGTCGCGCAACGGCTGGGGCGGCCCGAACCGTCCGACCGCCGCGTCGACCAGCACCGACCTGAACACCTATGTCAACGCGTCCAAGGTGGACAAGCGCGTGCATCGCGGCGCGTGGTGCAACCCGCTCGGCGCGGGCATCGGCGAGCTGCCGCAGGCGAGCCCGTCCGGCTACACGGCGTCGCACCTCGACGCCTTCGTCTGGATCAAGCCCCCGGGCGAGTCCGACGGTGCGTCGACGGACATCGCCAACGACCAGGGCAAGCGGTTCGACCGGATGTGCGACCCGACCTTCGTGTCGCCCAAGCTCAAGAACCAGCTGACCGGGGCCACGCCCAACGCGCCGCTCGCCGGCCAGTGGTTCGAGGACCAGTTCAAGACCCTCGTCGCCAACGCCTACCCGGTCATCGGCGGCGGCACCACTCCCCCGCCCGACACGACGGCGCCCTCGGTGCCGGCCGGTCTGACGGCGGGCACGCCGACCTCGACGAGCGTCCCGCTGTCGTGGACGGCGTCGACCGACAACGTGGCCGTGACCGGCTATGACGTCTACCGCGGCACCACGCTGGTGGGCACGTCCACCTCGACGAGCTACACCGTGACCGGCCTGTCGGCCGCGACCGCGTACTCGTTCACGGTCCGCGCCAAGGACGCCGCCGGGAACGTCTCGGCAGCCTCCACGGCCGTCTCGGCCACCACGGCGTCCGGCTCGGTCACCGACACGACGGCGCCCTCGGTGCCGACGGGTCTGGCGGCGGGCACGACGACGACCACCACGGTCCCGCTGACGTGGAACGCGTCGACGGACAACACCGGCGGCTCGGGCGTCGCGGGCTACGAGGTCTACCGGGGCAGCACGCTCGTGGCGACCACCACCTCGACGAGCTACACCGTGACCGGCCTGTCGGCCGCGACCGCGTACTCGTTCACGGTCAAGGCCAAGGACCTGGCGGGCAACGTCTCGGCGGCGTCCGCGGCGGTCTCGGCCACGACCAAGACGTCCACGACGACGGACACGACGGCGCCCTCGGCACCGACCGCACTGGCGGCCGGCACGACGACGACGTCCACGGTCCCGCTGACGTGGGCCGCCTCGACCGACAACGTGGCCGTCACCGGCTACGACGTCTACAGCGGCAGCACGCTGGTGGGGTCCTCGACCACGACGAGCTACACCGTGACCGGTCTCGCGGCCGGGACCGCGTACTCGTTCACGGTCAAGGCCAAGGACGCCGCCGGGAACGTCTCGGCAGCCTCCGCGGCGGCCTCGGCCACCACCAAGACGTCGACGACCACCAGCAGCTGCTCGGTCAAGTACTCGGCCAACAGCTGGAACACCGGGTTCACCGGGTCGATCAGGGTGACGAACACCGGGACGGCCGCGATCAACGGCTGGACGCTCGGCTTCTCGTTCGCCAACGGTCAGGCCGTCACGCAGGGCTGGAGCGCCGACTGGGCGCAGTCCGGCGCGGCGGTCACCGCGAAGGGGCTGTCGTGGAACTCCACGCTGGCGCCCGGGGCGTCGACCGACATCGGGTTCAACGGCTCGCACTCGGGCACGAACAACGCGCCCACCGCCTTCACCCTCAACGGTGCCCCGTGCACCGTCGTCGCGTGAGCTAGGCGGCAGCACGACGGCGGGGGCCCTCCGGCMGGAGGGCCCCCGCTCGTCCGTCAGGAGACGGCGTCCTTCACGGCGACGACGAGCTCGTCGACGTCCGCCTCGGTGGTGTCGAACGAGCACATGAGCCGGACCTCGCCGGTCTCCACGATCCAGTCGTAGAACCGCCAGCGCCGGCGGAGCACGTCCGCGACGCCGGGCGGGAAGATCACGAAGATGCCGTTGGCCTGCGTCGGCCGGGTCACCTGCACGCCCGGCAGACTCTCGATCCCCGCACGCAGCCGGCCGGCCATGGCGTTCGCGTGCGCGGCGGACCGCAGCCAGAGGTCGCCCTCGAACAGCGCGACCAGCTGGGCGGAGACGAACCGCATCTTCGACGCGAGCTGCATGTCCATCTTGCGCAGGTACGTCAGGCCGCCGTCCGCGGTGGGGTCGAGCACCACGACCGCCTCGCCGAACAGCAGGCCGTTCTTCGTGCCCCCGAGCGAGAGCAGGTCGACGCCGGCGTCCGTGGTGAACGCCCGCAGCGGCACGCCGAGGCTCGCCGCCGCGTTCGAGATCCGGGCGCCGTCCAGGTGGAGCCGCAGGCCGAGCTCGTGGGCCTGGTCGGCCAGGGCGCGGACCTCGTCAGGCGTGTACACGGTGCCCAGCTCGGTCGCCTGGGTGATGGACACCACCCCGGGTTGCGCGCGGTGCTCGTCGCCGAAGCCCCAGGCCTGCGTGGCCACGAGCTCGGGCGTGAGCTTGCCGTCCGGCGTCGGGACGGTCAGCAGCTTCAGGCCGCCGACGCGCTCGGGGGCGCCGTTCTCGTCGGTGTGGATGTGCGCCGTCTCGGCGCACACGACCGCGCCCCAGCGCGGCAGCACGGACTGCAGCGACAGCACGTTGGCGCCCGTGCCGTTGAACACCGGGAACGCGGTGGCCTGGTTGCCGAAGTGCTGCTGGACGACCTCCTGCAGGCGGGACGTGTAGACGTCCTCGCCGTAGGCGGTCTGGTGACCGCCGTTGGCCTCCGCGATCGCGGCGAGCACCTCGGGGTGCGCGCCCGCGTAGTTGTCGGAGGCGAAGTCTCGGCGGTCGGCATCATGCAGTCGGGTCACGGGGAGCAGTCTCTCCCGACGCACCGCGGCGCAGCACGTGCGGGCGCGGCGTGCCGTGCGGCATGATCCCTGCAACCAGCGAGGAGGCGGACAGTGTCCGAGATCGACGCGAAGCCCGACGACGGTCGTTCGGAGACCCACAACGAGCGCGCGGACCGCAACTGGAACGAGCTGCTCCAGGAGCTGCGGGTCACCCAGACGGGCACACAGATCCTCACGGGTTTCCTGCTGACGATCCCGTTCCAGCAGCGCTTCGCCGACCTGGACGACTACCAGAAGGGCCTCTACCTGGTGCTGGTGGTCCTCGCGGTGCTGGCCACGGCGCTGTTCGTCGCACCCGTGAGCCTGCACCGCGCACTCTTCGGCCGGCGGCTCAAGCCCGAGCTGGTCGTCGCCGGGGGCCGGTTCGCCCGGGCCGGGCTCGTGGTCCTCGCCCTGGTCATGGCGGGCAGCGCGATGCTGATCTTCGACGTCGTGCTGTCGCGCGAGGCCGGCCGCGCGGTCGGGATCGGCTCGATCGTGCTCCTCATCGCGTCGTGGTGGGTGGTCCCCCGCCTCATCGCCCGGCGCGCGCGGACCTAGCCGGCTCGGTCAGGAGGCGGCGGCGGCCCGGCAGGCGGCGCAGGTGCCGACCAGCTCGATCGTGTGGTCGACGTCGTCGAACCCGTGCGCGGCACCCACCTGCGCGGCCCACGCCTCGGCCTGGCCCGCCTCGATCTCGACCGTCCGGCCGCAGACGCGGCAGACCAGGTGGTGGTGGTGGCTGCGCTGCTCGCAGCGCCGGTAGACCGACTCGCCGTCCTCGGTGCGCAGCACGTCGACGTCGCCGTGCTCGGACAGGCTCTGGACGGCCCGGTAGACGGTGGCCAGCCCCACGCTCGACCCGCGGGCCCGGAGCATCTCGTGCAGCTGCTGTGCGCTGCGGAACTCGTCGACGTCCTCGAGCAGGTCCAGGATCTCGGCACGCTGGCGCGTCTGTCGCGGCACCACCACCATGACCGGCCTCGCCTTCCTGAGAGTGGTTCCCACTATAACGCGGCAGAGCCCCCGGTCCCGAAGGACCGAGGGCTCTGCCTGTCGTACTGAGGTCAGCCCTGGACGGCGCGCTTGAGGGCGCTGCCGGCCGTGAGCTTCACGCGGTAGCCCGCGGGGATCTCGAGCTTCTCGCCCGTCTGGGGGTTGATGCCGGTACGGGCACCGCGCTCGGCGCGCGCCACGGCCAGGAAGCCGGGGATCGTGACGGCCTCGCCGGCGGCGAGGTTCTCGATGAGGACCTCCTGGAAGGCCTTGAGGGCCTTGTCCGCGTCGGTGTTGGTGAGGCCGGTCTTGGCCGCGACGGCCTGGACGAGCTCGGTGCGGTTCACGCTCACTGGATGTGCTCCTCTGTATTCACTCGGGACTTGCCGGCCCACGTCCGGGCCGTGTTCCCGGCGCGCGGCAGGACCGCGGCAACCGGGGACGATCGGCTGACACTAACCCGTGAAACCGTGGGATCCGTGCACCGGGCGTGTCGCGTCACGCGTGCGTACGGGCCAGGAGCTCGTCGACGGGCAGCGTGGTGATCACCCGGGACGGGTCCAGGTCGTGCTGAGCGGCCCGCGCGCAGCCGGCCATGAGCCAGTCGAGCTGACCGGGCGCGTGGGAGTCCGTGTCGATCGAGAAGTCGCAGCCCGCGTCGATCGCGACGGCCAGGAGCTCGTGCGGCGGGTCCAGGCGGTCGGGCCGGCAGTTGATCTCCACGGCGACGCCGTGCTCGGCGCACGCGTCGAACACGGCGCGCGCGTCGAACTCGCTCTGGGGGCGGCTCTTGCCCTTGATCTGGCGGCCCGTGCAGTGGCCGAGCACGTCGGTGCGCGGGTTGCTCACGGCGGCGATCATGCGCCGCGTCATCGGTCCGGACTCCATGCGGAGCTTGGAGTGCACCGAGGCCACCACCACGTCGAGCCGGTCGAGCAGGTCCGGGTCCTGGTCGAGGGTCCCGTCGTCGAGGATGTCGCACTCGATCCCGGACAGGACGCGGAACGGCCCGACCGCGCGGTTCAGCGCCTCGACCTGCTCCAGCTGGGCGCGCAGCCGAGCCGCCGACAGGCCGTTGGCCACCGTCAGGCGCGGCGAGTGGTCGGTGATCGCGAGGTACTCGTGGCCGAGCTCGAGCGCCGCCAGCACCATCTCCTGGATGGGCGTCGCGCCGTCCGAGGCCTCGGTGTGCGAGTGGAGGTCCCCGCGCAGCGCCTCGCGGAGGGCCACGGCGCGGGGGTCGGCGTCCGCGGCCGCCGACGAGGCGTACTCGGCCTCGAGCGTCTGCAGGTACTCGACGGGCTTCCCGCGCAGCACGTGCGCGACGACGTCCGCCGTCCGCGCGCCCACGGCCGGCAGGTCGGCCAGCGACCCCGACGCGGCGAGCGCCACGAGTCGGTCGGGGTCCTGACGCTCGACGCTGACGGCCGCCTTGCGGAAGGCCTCGGACCGGTACGGGCTCGCCTGCGCGCGCTCCAGCAGGAAGGCGATGCGCCGCAGCGCCGCGACCGAGCCCGCCTGCCTGTCGGCTGCCTCGCTCACGAGGCCTTGCGACGCGTCTTGCGCGGGGTCGGCTCGTCCTCGTCGGACTTCGGCTTCTTCGCCTTCGCCTTGGGCTTCTCCTTCTCGTCCTCGGCCGCCGGCGCGTCACCGCGCGCGCCGCGCGCCTTCTCCACGCTGCGCTGCAGGGCAGCGAGCAGGTCGACCACGTCGCCGCCGCCGTCGGCGCCGGCCTCCTCGCCGGGGGGCACCGGCACGGACCGGGTGTTGCCGGTGGAGACCTTCGCCTCGATCAGCTGCTCGAGCGCACCCGCGTACCGGTCCTCGTACTGCGACGGGTCGAAGTCCGCGGCCAAGGACTCGACCAGCGAGGCCGCCATCGCGAGCTCCTGGGGGCGCACGGACACGTCGTCGTCGAGCACCGGGAAGTCGGCCGCCCGGACCTCGTCGGGCCACAGCAGCGTCTGCATCACGATGACGTTGTCGCGCACCCGCAGGATCGCCATGGACTCGCGCTGGCGCAGCGCGACCTTCACCACGGCCACCCGGTCCGCCTGCTCGAGCGCCCCGCGCAGCAGCGCGTACGGCTTGGCCGCGGTCTTCTCCGGCTCCAGGTAGTACGTCTTCTGCAGCAGGATCGGGTCCACCTGGTCCACCGGCACGAACTCGAGCACCTCGATCTCGCGCTCCGTCGACAGGGGCAGCGACTTGAAGTCCTCGTCGGTGAGCACGACGAGCTCGCCGTCGTCGGTCTCGTAGCCCTTGGCGATGTCCGACATCTCCACGGGTTCGTTGTCGATGCTGCAGAACTTGCGGTACCGGATCCGACCGCCGTCCTCCTTGTGCACCTGGTGCAGCGTGACCTCGTGCTCCCCGGTGGCCGAGTACAACCGCACGGGCACGTTGACCAGCCCGAAGGCGACCGCACCCTTCCAGATCGCTCGCATGGTCGTGACCTCCGTGGGTCGTTCGTGGGCGTGTCGGCATCCGGCCGCGCCCCGCGCGGCCTTCCATGGGCAGGATGGACCCGTGGAGCCCATGCTCGCCACCCCTGCGACCGGTCCGGCGGAGCTTCCGCGCGGGCCCGAGTGGGCGTACGAGGTCAAGTGGGACGGCGTCCGTGCCCTCGCGGACACCAGGTCGGGCCGCCTGCGCCTCTGGAGCCGCAACGAGCGGGAGATCACCCTCGCCTACCCCGAGCTGACCGGCCTGGCCGCGGTGCCGGACGCGGTGCTGGACGGCGAGATCGTCCTGATGGCCGACGGGATCCCGTCGTTCAGCGCCCTCGCCGACCGGATGCACGTGCGCGATCCCCGCCGCGCCGAGGCGCTCGCCGCGCAACGCCCGGTGACGTTCCTCGTGTTCGACGTCCTGCGCCTCGACGGCGTCGACCTCACCCGGAGCAGCTACGACGAGCGCCGCGAGACGCTGTCCCGCCTCGCGCTGCCCGACCGTGTCGAGCTCTCCCCCGTCTACCCCGACGGCGCGGAGCTGTGGGGCATCACCAAGCAGCTGGGGCTCGAGGGCGTCGTCGCGAAGCGGCGGTCGTCGGTGTACCAGCCCGGCCGCCGGTCACCCGACTGGGTCAAGGCGCCGCACCGCAGCACCCGGGCGGCGCTCGTCGGCGGCTGGCGCGAGGAGACCAATGGCTCCGGCCGGCTGGGTGCCGTGCTGTTCGGCGCCCGGGACTCCGCCGGCGCCCTGCGCTACCTCGGGCGCGCCGGCAGCGGGCTGACGGGCAAGCGGGCCGCCGAGCTGGAGCGTCTGCTGCAGCCGCGGGCGGACTCCCCGTTCGACGACGAGGTGCCCGCGATCGACGCGCGCGGCACCCGGTGGGTGGAGCCGACCGTGGTCGTCGACACCCTGTACCTGACCCGGACGCCCACGGGCCGGCTGCGTCAGCCGGTGGTCCGGGGCGTGCGCACCGACACCGACGCCGACCCATGGGAGCAGCCGTGACACCCGAGCGACAGATGGTCGACGTGGGGGGCCGGCAGGTCCGGGTCAGCCACCTGGAGAAGGTCATGTACCCGTCGACGGGCACGACCAAGGCCGAGGTCATGAACTACCTCGTGCAGGTGGCGCCCGCGCTCCTGGCGCAGCTGAAGGACCGTCCGGTCACCCGGATCCGGTGGCCCGACGGCGTGGCGGGCGAGAAGTTCTTCGAGAAGAACACGCCGCGCGGCGCTCCCGACTGGGTGCGCCGCCAGACGCTGCGGGCCGCGCCCAACTCCGACGACGAGGGTGCCGAGCTGGAGCTGCCGTTCCTCGACGACCTGGCGGGGCTGGTGTGGGCGGCCAACCAGGGCGCGCTCGAGCTGCACACGCCCCAGTGGCGGGTGGGTCCGCGGGGCAAGGTGCACAAGCCCGACCGGCTCGTGGTGGACCTGGACCCGGGCGCGCCGGCCGGGCTCGCCGAGTGCGCGGAGGTGGCGCACCTCGTCGCGGACCGGCTCCGCGCCGACGGGCTCGGGACCACCGTGCCCGTCACCTCGGGCAGCAAGGGGATGCAGCTGTACGCGCCGCTGCCCGGCACGCAGACCGTCATGGAGGTCCGCCAGTACGCACGCGACGTCGCGTACGAGATCGCCGCGGCCAACTCACGGCTGGTGGTGGCCGTGATGAAGAAGGACCTCCGAGGCGGCAAGGTGCTCATCGACTGGTCCCAGAACCACCCGGCCAAGACGACGATCACGCCGTACTCCCTGCGCGGCCGCGACACCCCGCACGTCGCGGCGCCGCGGTGGTGGGACGAGATCGGCCCGGGGCTCACCCAGCTGGGGCCCGACGAGGTCGCGGCACGTTACGCCGAGCGCGGAGATCCCTTCGCGTGAGACGTCTCGGATGGCGAGGTGGTCCCACCTTTGGCAGCGTGGACGCCAGCCGGGAAGAACACCCCGCGGACCGCACAGGAGGAGCCGTCATGGCGCTGCCCAAGTACACCGTCCCGTCCCTCACGCCCAAGGAGGGTGCCGACGTCGCCGCGATCCTGCAGGAGCGCCTCGACGCGCTCAACGACCTCGCGCTGACCCTCAAGCACATCCACTGGAACGTGGTCGGCCCGCACTTCATCGCGGTGCACGAGATGCTCGACCCGCAGGTCGACGCCGTCCGCCTCATGGTCGACGCGATCGCCGAGCGCATTGCCACCCTGGGAGTCGCACCCGTCGGTACCCCCGGAGCGCTGGTGAAGAACCGCACCTGGGACGACTACTCGATCGGACGCGACAGCGCGATCGCCCACCTCGGGGCGCTCGACGTCGTGTACGTCGGGGTCATCGAGGCGCACCGCAAGGCCGCCAAGGACACCGAGGAGCTCGACGACGTCACCAACGACCTGCTGATCGGGCACCTGCACGAGCTCGAGCTGTTCCACTGGTTCGTCCGGGCCCACCTGGAGTCCGCCGGCGGCGCGCTCACCACGGGCGGCTCCGAGACCGAGAAGACCTCCGCGCGAAAGGCGTCCACCAAGGACGTCGCGTGACGGGTTCCCCTCACGCCCGGCCCGTCGTCGGCTCGTCCGGCGGCGGGCCGGTGCTCCGTACGGCGCGGCCGGCCGGCCCGGCGTCGTCCGTCCCCCGCACGCACCTCGCCGCCCGCCTCGAGGACGGGTTCGACCGTGCCGTGGCGTACCAGCTGCGGCGCCGCGGGTGGACCGTGCGGATCGAGCCATACGCCGGCTACGGCGCGCCGGGCTGGGTCAGGGTGCTCGCGCGCACCATGCTCGCTGCCCCGCACGTGGGCGACGAGGACCTGCCGGGCGCGGGCGCCGACGCCCAGGCKGGTACGCGGTCGGCCACCGCGCTGCGGGGCTGGCGCAGCTTCGCGACCGCCCAGGTGGCGGGCGCGGAGCTCGAGGTGCACGTCGGCGACCGGACCCACCACGTCGTCACCGACCGGGGTGGCTACGTCGACGCGGTCCTCGAGTCCGACCTCGCGCCGGGCTGGCACGACGTCCTGCTCACCACCGCCGACGGCAGGACGGCGACCGCGCCGGTGCAGGTCATCGGCCCGGAGACGCGCTACGGCATCGTCAGCGACATCGACGACACGGTGATGGTCACGCGCCTGCCGCGCCCGTTCGTCGCCGCCTGGAACGTCCTCATGCGCCACGAGAACGCGCGCGAGCCCGTGCCCGGCATGGCGCGGCTCTACGCGGAGCTCAGGTCCGGCGGCGCCGAGGTCCCCGTCGTCTACCTCTCGACCGGCGCCTGGAACGCCGCGCCCACGATCGCGCGGTTCCTGCGCCGCAAGCGCTACCCCGCGGGACCCCTGCTGCTGACCGACTGGGGACCGACGAACAGCGGCTGGTTCCGCAGCGGGCCCGCCCACAAGGTGGCCCAGCTGCGACGGCTCTTCACGGAGCTGCCCGACGTGCAGTGGGTGCTCGTGGGCGACGACGGGCAGCGGGACCCGCAGATCTACGCGGGCGCGGCGCAGCACTTCGCCGACCACGTCCGGGCGATCCTCATCCGTCAGCTGACGTTCAGCGAGCACGTGCTCGCGCACGGCGTGCCGGCGCCCACCACCGAGGCGCTGCGCGCCGAGCAGCAGGCGGCGCGGCGCCCGGACGGCATCACGGTGCTGCAGGGCCCCGACGGGCAGACGCTGCTGCAGCGGGCCCGGGAGTACGGCCTCGACCTGAGCTAGAGACGCTCCGGGTCGTCCCACTCGTCGTTGCTGGCGATGGCCTCGTCGTCGGCCGGGAGCTCGACGGCGTGCAGCGACCGCGGGCCGCGGTCAGGGTTCCCGCCGGAGCGGGCGTCGGCAGCATCGAGCTCGGCCTGCACGTGCTCGCGGTCGGCGAGGTGCTCGGCTGAGGGGTCGGACGTCAGGTCGCGGTCGCGGCTCATGCTCCGGTTCTACCGCCCAGGCTCCCCCGCCGCACGCGCGGACCAGCCCGTGGTCGCGCACGTCCCGCGGCGGCGAAACGATTCGCCCCCTGCTGCGGGTTCGAAGCGCTTCGATACGGTCGCGGCGATCGTCGCTCGGCGGCGGTCCCCAGGGTCCCGGCAACGCCGCCCGGAGCCCTCCACCGCCACCACGAAGGAGTGCAGCGGATGTCGCTCGCCACCCGCCCACCGGCCCGGCTCGCGGCGGTCGCCGCCGCGGGAGCGCTGCTCGCCGGCCCGCTCGTCGCCGTCGTCACCCAGGAACCCGCCCACGCCGCGGCGCCGCCCTACACCTGGGGGAACGTCGAGGTCGTCGGCGGAGGCTTCGTCCCCGGGATCGTCTACAACCAGTCCGAGAAGGGCCTGGTCTACGCCCGGACGGACATCGGCGGGGCGTACCGGCTCGACCAGACCACCAAGCGCTGGGCCCCGCTGCTCGACAGCATCGGCTGGTCCGACTGGGGCCACAACGGCGTCCTGTCCCTGGCCACCGACCCCGTCAACCCCAACAAGGTGTTCGTCGCCGCGGGCATGTACACCAACAGCTGGGACCCGAACAACGGCGCGATCCTGCGCTCGGCCGACCGGGGTGCCACGTGGGCGAAGACGACCTTGCCGTTCAAGGTGGGCGGCAACATGCCCGGCCGCGGCATGGGCGAGCGACTCCAGGTGGACCCCAACGACGACCGCGTCCTCTACCTGGGCACCGAGGGCGGCAACGGCCTGTGGCGCAGCACCGACTCGGGAGTGACGTGGGCGAAGGTCTCCACCTTCACCAACGTCGGCACCTACGTGGCCGACCCCACGGACGCGAGCGGCTACCAGACCACCAACCAGGGGGTCGTCTGGGTGACGTTCGACCCGACCAGCGGGACCAAGGGATCGCCGACGAGGACGATCTACGTGGGCGTCGCCGACAAGGACAACACCGTCTACCGGTCGACCGACGCGGGCGCCACCTGGGCGCGGATCGCCGGCCAGCCGACCGGGTTCATCGCGCACAAGGGCGTGTTCGACTCCGTCGGCAAGCAGCTCTACCTGGCGACGAGCGACACGGGCGGCCCCTACGACGGCGGCCACGGTGACCTCTGGCGGCTCGACACGGGGACGGGCACCTGGACGCAGATCAGCCCCGTGCCCTCCAGCAGCGGCGACAACTACTTCGGGTACAGCGGCCTGACGATCGACCGCCAGCACCCGAACACGATCATGGCCGTCACGCAGATCTCGTGGTTCCCGGACATCCAGGTGTTCCGGTCCACCGACCGCGGCGCCACCTGGTCGCGCATCTGGGACTGGAACGGCTACCCCGACCGGACCCTGCGCTACTCCTTGGACATCTCAGGGGCTCAGTGGCTCGACTTCGGCAAGCAGGCTGCTCCCCCGGAGCCGAGCCCGAAGCTCGGCTGGATGACGGAGTCCTTCGAGATCGACCCGTTCGACTCGGGCTCGTTCCTGTACGGCACGGGCGCGACGATCTACGGCGGCAGCAACCTCACCGCCTGGGACACCGGCGGCAAGGTGGCCATCGGGGTCAGGGCGCAGGGGCTCGAGGAGACCGCGGTGCTCGACCTCGCGTCGCCCCCCGGAGCCACCCAGCTGATCTCCGGGCTCGGCGACATCGGCGGCTTCGTGCACAGCGACATCACCAAGGTCCCGCCGGCGTACTCGTCGACGGCACCGGCGCTCGCCTCGGTCACCGGCGTGGACTTCGCCGAGAAGGCGCCCGCGACGATGGTCCGGGTGGGCAAGGGCGACGCCGGGGTCCCGCGCATCGGCATCTCCACCTCGGCCGGCAGCTCGTGGTGGGCGGGCCAGGAGCCCCCCGGCGTGACGGGTCCCGGCACGGTCGCGATGGGCGCCGACGGGAGCCGCATCGTCTGGAGCACCGAGGGCGGCGGCGTGTACACGTCCTCGACGCTGGGCTCGAGCTGGACCAGGTCGACGGGGGCGCCGACCGGTGCGCGCGTCGAGTCCGACCGCGTCAACCCGCTGAAGTTCTACGCGTTCTCGGGCGGCACGTTCTGGACCTCCGTCGACGGTGGCGTGACCTTCACGGCGTCGAGGGCGACGGGCCTGCCCGCGACCGGTCCGGCTCGCTTCTCCGCGGTCTTCGGGCGTGAGGGCGACGTGTGGCTGGCGGGCGGGGACGACAAGGGCGGCGCCTACGGGCTGTGGCACTCGACCGACTCGGGCGCGACGTTCAGCAAGATCGCCGCGGTGGAGCAGGGCGACACGGTCGGGTTCGGCAGGGCCGCTCCGGGTGCCTCCTACCCGGCGATCTACACGTCGTCGAAGATCGGCGGGGTCCGCGGGATCTTCCGCTCGATCGACGCCGGCGTCACGTGGGTGCGGATCAACGACGACGCCCACCAGTGGGGCTGGACCGGCGAGAACGTCATCGGCGACCCCGACGTGTACGGCCGGGTCTACGTCGCGACGAACGGGCGCGGCATCGTCGTCGGCAACCTCACGGGCACGGACCCGACGCCGACCGCGACGCCGACACCCAGCCCGACCACGCCGAAGCCGACGTCCACCCCGCCGCCGACGCCAACCGTCACCCCGACACCCACGGCMACCMCGACGACGCCGGTCGCGGCGTGCACCGTGACCTACACGACGTCGGACTGGAGCACGGGCTTCACCGCCTCCGTGAAGATCACCAACGGCTCGTCGTCGGCGGTCACCGGCTGGAAGCTGGCCTTCACGTTCGCCAACGGCCAGCAGGTGACCAACGGCTGGTCGGGCGTGTACAGCCAGACCGGGTCCGTCGTGACGGTGACCAACGCCGCGTGGAACGGCACGATCCCGGCGGGCGGGAGCGTGGAGCTCGGCTTCAACGGCTCCCACACGGGGACGAACGCCCGGCCGAGCGCGTTCACGGTCAACGGAGCGGCCTGCGCTCGGGGATGAGCCGCGGGGTGGGTGACGCGTGACACGGACCTGTCACCCACCCCGCCGACAACGGCCCGGAGCCCGGCCGGCACCGCATCGCCTCCCGGGCTCCGGGCCCGCGTGGGCAAGATCACACGCTGGCGGGCTGGAGGTATCTCGACGTCAACATACGATCGAAAACGTGCCAGAACGCGAAGAGATCGTCGACGTCGTCCTCGTCGGGGGCGGCATCATGAGCGCCACCCTCGCCGCGCTCCTCACCACCCTCGAGCCCTCGTGGACGATCGAGATCCACGAGCGGCGGCCCGCCCTCGCCGAGGAGAGCTCCAACGCCTGGAACAACGCGGGCACCGGGCACGCCGCGCTCTGCGAGCTCAACTACACCCCGGAGCGCGCGGACGGCACGATCGACATCGCCAAGGCCGTCGCGATCAACGAGCAGTTCGAGCTCTCGCGCGAGCTGTGGCACCACCTGTCGACGCACGACCGGCTGCCCGGCGGCGACGGCTTCCTGTCGACGACGCCCCACATGACCTTCGTGCGCGGCGCCGACAACGCCGACTACCTGCGGCGGCGGTTCGAGACGCTGCGCAAGCACCCCTTGTTCTCCGACCTCGAGTTCAGCACCGACCCCGCGCAGATCGCCCGCTGGGCGCCGCTGCTCGTCGACGACCGCGACCCGTCGGAGCCCGTCGCGGCGACGCGCGCCGCCGCAGGCACGGACGTGGACTTCGGTCGCCTGACCCGGGCGATGGTCGCCGACGCCGTCTCGCGCGGCGCGCGCCTGCACCTGGAGTCGGAGATCACGAAGCTCCGCCAGAAGAAGGACGGGACCTGGTCGCTGCGCGTGAAGGACCGGCGCTGGAACGGGCACCTGCGCAGCCGCAAGGTCGCGGCACGTTTCGTGTTCATCGGCGCGGGCGGCGGCGCCCTCAGCCTGCTGCAGAGCTCCGGCATCCCCGAGGCCAAGGGCTTCGGCGGCTTCCCGATCAGCGGCCAGTTCCTCAAGACCACGAACCCCGACATCGTCGCCCGGCACCAGGCGAAGGTCTACGGCAAGGCCGACATCGGCGCTCCCCCGATGTCGGTGCCGCACCTGGACACGCGCGTGGTGGACGGCGGCACGGCGCTCCTGTTCGGGCCCTACGCGGGCTGGAGCATGAAGTTCCTCAAGAACGGCTCGTGGACCGACCTGCTGCGCTCGATCCGGCCGGCCAACCTCGTCCCCATGCTCGCGGTGGGGATCCGCAACCTGGACCTCGTCAAGTACCTCGTCGGCGAGGTCACCGCCACGGACACCGACCGCCTGCGCACGCTGCGCGCGTTCATGCCGACGGCGCACCCGCGTGACTGGGAGCTCATCACGGCGGGCCAGCGCGTCCAGGTGATCAAGAAGGACAAGGCCCAGGGCGGCGTCCTCGAGTTCGGCACCGAGCTCGTCACGTCCGCCGACGGCTCGATCGCCGGCCTGCTGGGGGCCTCCCCGGGTGCGTCCACGGCCGTCGCCACGATGCTCGACCTGCTCGAGCGCTGCTTCCCGGAGCACGCCGCCGCCTGGCGGCCGCGCCTCCGCACGATGATGCCCAGCCTCGGCGGCGCCGAGTGGGACGAGTCGTTCGAGCTCGACCAGCTGGTCGACGACGAGCAGATCCGGGCCGACAGCTGAGCTCGAACCGCCAGGATGGGCTCATGGCCGATCCCTCGGAGAACACCGTCCTGCCCGTGAGCGCGGAGATGCGCCACGCGAAGGTCCGCGCCGCCACCGAGCACACGACGGTCGGTCAGGTCACGACCACCGCGGACGGCCGGGTGACCATCGAGTGCGCGTGCGGCATGCAGCTCACCAACGGACCCACCTGGTCCCTCGACGAGCACATCCGCCTGCACCGGGCCGAGGCTCGGTTTCTGGCGCTCGCGGCCGTCGCACCCGACGGCATCCCCCGCCTGGTGCGCTGGCCCCTCTAGACGCGCGCCGGCACGTGCACGTGCACGTGGTCGTCCTGCTCGTCGTCGTCGTGCTCGTGCGGCAGCCCCAGCTCGTGCGCCCGCTCGTGCGCCTCCCGGGCCGCGATCCTCGCCTGGACGTCAGCGCGGCGCAGCGGGGGTACCGTCGTCGGCGGCTGACGCCGGGCGGGCAGCTCGTCCAGCAGCCGCGCGGTGAGGGCGGCGACCTGGCGGACGGCGTCCTCGAACGGCTCCCGGGTGGCGTCGCTGAGCGACTGCACCCCGGTGACCTTGCGGACGTACTGCCGCGCCGCGGCCTCGATCTCCTCCGAGGTGGCGGGGGGCTCGAGCCCTCGGAGCGTGGTGATGTTCCGGCACATGACGACGACGCTACGCCGCAGCGCCGACGCGCGTCTCCAGGTCGAGCAGCGTCAGCTTCGCGTCGGCGCCGCCTGCGTACTGCCCGGGCGAGCCGTCGGAACGCACCACCCGGTGGCACGGCAGCACCAGGGGCAACGGGTTGAGCGCGCACGCGGTGCCGACCGCCCGGACGGCGCGCGGGCTGCCGGCGAGGGTCGCCATGGTGGCGTAGCTGGCGGTCCGGCCGTAGGCGATGTCGGGCAGGTGGAGCACCACGTCGCGGCGGAACCCGCGCAGGAGCTGCAGGTCGAGCGGAACGTCGAACGCGGTCCGTCGGCCCGCGAAGTACTCGTCGAGCTCGCGCGCCACGTCGTCCAGGCGTCCCGGTGCCTCCAGGATGCGCGGGCTCACCGACGCGGCGAGGGCGTCGAGCACCGCGGCGTGGTCCTGGACGGCGAACGCGACCCGGACCAGGCCGACCGGGGTGCGGGCCAGCAGGAGCGGGCCGACGGGGCTGTCGACGGTGCGGTAGGCGATGTCGAGCAGGCCGTCGGCGGCTGCCCGGGCGGCGAGGACGCCGTGCAGGCGCGCGAGGTCGTCGGCGCTCACGTCGGGAAGCTCGATCATGACTCCTCCTGGTCGGTCACGGTCCGCCGCAGGGTGGCGATCCCGTCGGCGGCGGCGCGGCGGGCGGCCGCGGCCGTGCCGCCCACGAGGGCGGCGACGTCGTCGTAGGGCAGGCCGCCGAGGTGGTGGTACGCCACCACCTGGCGCTGCTTGGTGGGCAGCGCGCCGACGGCGGCCCACAGATCCAGGTCCCGTCCGAGCGGGGCGGCGACCCGTTCCGGCACGTCCGCGACCGGCACGGCGTGCCGGGCGGCGCGGCGCACCACGTCGATCGCCTTGCGGTGCGCGATGGTCACCAGCCAGGCCTCGACGTTGGCGTCCGCCGGCAGGTCCGGGTAGGCGCGCAGGGCGGCCAGGAAGGTCTCCGACCAGGCGTCGTCGGCGTCGACGGGTCCTACCACCGCGCGGCACACCCGCAGCACGGTGGGGCCGTGGACGGCGACCACACGCTCGAAGGGTTCCTTCACGCTCACAGTGTGCAGACGCGCGGGGTCCCCCGGGTGTGAGGTCCGACTTCTAGGGTGGGGCCATGACCAACCTCGAGGTGCGGCCGGTGCCGGAGGTGTGCGACCTCGTGGCCTCGCACGGACCCGTCGTGGAGCTGCACGAGGCACGCGACGTGCCCCTGGGCGGGGTCCGCGCGATGCGCGTGCGCCGGACGCTCCCCCAGCGCGCCCTGCCGATGGTGGGCGCGTGGTGCTTCCTCGACGAGTTCGGACCGCAGCACGTCGACATGCGCGTGCTCCCGCACCCGCACACCGGCCTGCAGACGGTCACCTGGCCCGTCGTCGGCGAGATCCTGCACCGGGACAGCGTCGGGTCCGAGGCCGTCGTCCGGCCCGGGCAGCTCAACCTCATGACGGCGGGACGCGGGGTGGCGCACTCGGAGTTCTCGCTGGGCGCCGAGCCGCTGCTGCACGCGGTGCAGCTGTGGGTCGCGCTGCCCGACGGCGTGGCCGACGGCGCGGCGGGCTTCGTGCAGGTGGGCGACCTCCCGGTGTGGGAGGCGCCGCGGGCGCGGGCCACGGTGTTCATCGGCGACCTGGACGGGACCTGGTCCCCCGCGCGGGTGCACACCCCGCTGCTCGGCGCCGAGATCGTCCTCGACGCGCACGCCGACATCGAGGTCCCGCTCGTGCGCGGCTTCGAGCACGCCGTGCTCCTGCTCGGTGGGAGCGCGCAGGTGGCGGGGACGGAGCACACGACGAGCGGGCTGCTCTACCTCGGCGACGGCCGGGACTTCGTGCGGATCGCCTCACGCGACGGCGCCCGGCTCCTCCTGCTCGGCGGCGCGCCCTTCGCGCACGACCTCGTGATGTGGTGGAACTTCGTCGGCCGCACGCACGCCGACATCGCCCAGGCGCGCGCCGACTGGGAGTCCGACGACCGGGCCGCGCGCTTCGGGCTCGTCGCAGGCCACGACGGCGCCCGGATCCCCGCGCCCGCCCTGCCCAACGTCCGCCTCCAGCCGCGTCGCCGGCGCCCAGCGAAGGAGACCGAGTGACTGACCTGTCGCACCTGCCTGCCCGCTCCCGGGTCGTCGCCGCCGCGCTCGCCGAGGCGGGTGTGCACGGGCAGGTGGTCGAGCTGCCCGACTCCGCGCGGACGGCCGCGGAGGCCGCCGCGGCGGTGGGGGTCGACGTCGGCGCCATCGCCAACAGCCTGGTCTTCTGGGCGGACGACCGGCCGCTGCTCGTGCTCACCAGCGGGCGGCACCGCGTGGACACCCACGCGCTCGCGGTCGTGCTGGGCAAGGCGCACATCGGCCGCGCCACCCCCGACCAGGTGCGCGCCGCCACCGGGCAGGCGATCGGCGGCGTCGCCCCGCTGGGCCACCCGCAGCCGCTGCAGACCGTGGTCGACGTCGCCCTGGCCGACTACCCGCAGGTCTGGGCGGCGGGCGGCACGCCGCACACCGTGTTCCCGACGACGTTCGGCGAGCTGGTCCGGATCACCGGCGGCGCCGCCCTGGTGGTCGGTGACTGACGCGCGTCGGACGACGGATGCGGCGCGACGGGACACCGGCGCAGACTGGGCGCGACGAGAGGAGACCACGTGGTGCAGGTAGCGGGTGAGGCCGAGCGGAAGCCGGCGCTCCTGACGGTCGACGACGACCCGGCAGTCTCGCGGTCCGTCGCGCGCGACCTGCGGCGACGGTACGGCGACGCGTACCGCGTCGTGCGCGCGGACTCCGGCCCCGAGGCCCTCGAGGCGTTGCGCGAGCTCAAGCTGCGCGGCGACCAGGTGGCGGTCCTGCTGGCGGACCACCGGATGCCGGTGATGACCGGCATCGAGTTCCTCGAGCAGGCCATGGACATCTACCCGCAGGCCCGGCGTGTCCTGCTGACCGCGTACGCGGACACCGACGTCGCGATCGACGCCGTCAACGTCGTCGACCTCGACCACTACCTGCTCAAGCCGTGGGACCCGCCGGAGGAGAAGTTCTACCCGGTGATCGACGCGCAGCTCGAGGCCTGGGCCGCGAACCCCCCGAAGACCGTCGCGGAGACCAAGGTGGTCGGCCACCGGTGGTCGGCGCGCTCGTCGGAGGTGCGTGAGTTCCTCGCCCGCAACCAGGTGCCCTACCGGTGGTACGCGAGCGACAGCCCGGAGGGCCGCGTGCTGCTCGACGTCGCCGAGGCGGACGACGCGACGCTGCCGGTCGTCGTCACCACGGACGGCACGGTCCTCGTCGCCCCCACCGACGGCGACCTCGCCGCGCAGGTCGGGCTGTCGGTCAACCCGTCGGAGCGGTTCTACGACCTCGTCGTCATCGGCGGCGGGCCGGCGGGGCTGAGCGCCGCGCTGTACGGCGCGTCCGAGGGCCTGCGCACCGCGCTCGTGGAGCGGACCGCGACGGGCGGGCAGGCCGGGCAGAGCTCGCGCATCGAGAACTACCTGGGCTTCCCCGACGGCGTCTCGGGCGCGCAGCTCACCGACCGCGCCCGCCGTCAGGCGCTGAAGTTCGGCGCCGAGATCGTGATGACCCGGGACGCCGTGGGGCTCGAGGTGCACGGCGCGGGCCGGTCGGTGCGGTTCGACGACGGCAGCACGGTCGACGCGCACACGGTGATCGTGGCCAGCGGCGTCGCCTACCGCGAGCTCGACGGCCCCGGGATCGGCAGCCTCACGGGCCGCGGCGTGTACTACGGCTCGGCGCTCACCGAGGCGACCGCGTGCCTGGACCAGGACATCTACGTGGTCGGCGGCGCGAACTCCGCGGGCCAGGCCGCCATGTACCTGTCGCGGCACGCGCGGTCGGTGACGCTCGTCGTGCGCGCGGCGTCCCTGGAGCAGTCGATGTCCCGCTACCTGATCGAGCAGGTCGAGGCGAACCCGAGGATCCGGGTGCGCACGCGGTCCGAGGTGGTCGAGGCGGTCGGCGACGACCACCTCGAGCGCATCGTGCTGCGCGACGCCGACACGGGCGAGAAGGAATCCGTCGACACCGGTTGGTTGTTCGTGTTCATCGGAGCCGCCCCGCTGACCGCCTGGCTGGACGGCACCGTGACACGTGACCAGCACGGCTTCGTCCGCGCCGGTCACGACCTGCTGGTCGAGGGCAAGGTGCCGGACTCCTGGCCTCTCGACCGGCCCCCGTACCACCTGGAGACGAGCGTCCCCGGGGTCTTCGCGGCCGGCGACGTGCGCGCCGAGTCCGCCAAGCGCGTGGCCTCCGCCGTCGGCGAGGGTGCCATGGCCGTGATGCTCGTCCACCGCTACCTGGAGCAGCTGTGACCACCACCGAACCCGTCCTCGGACCGCTCGCCACCACCCGCACGCACCTGGCGTGCGACATCGACGAGCTGCGGACCATGTTCCTGTTCGAGCACCTGAGCGACGAACAGCTGCTCTGGCTGTGCGGGCACGGCCACGTCGAGCACGTCGAGCCGGGCGTGCTCTACCGGGAGGGCGACCCGGCGACGGACTTCTACGTCATGCTCGACGGCTCCCTGGCGCTGTACCGCCGCGTGGGCGTGGACGACGTCGAGATCGCCCGGACCTCGCAGGTGGGCGTCTACGCGGGGGCCTGGGCCGCCTATCTCGGGGACCGGGTGCCCCAGACGTACGCACAGACCCTGCGCGTCCTCGAGCCGTCCCGGTTCTACGTGCTGTCGGCCGACGACTTCGCGGCGTTCATGACCGACTGGTTCCCCATGGCGGTCCACCTGCTCGAGGGGCTGTTCTTCGGCCAGCAGAGCTCGCAGCAGGCGATCGGCCAGCGCGAGCGTCTGCTCGCGCTGGGTTCGCTCTCGGCCGGGCTCACGCACGAGCTGAACAACCCCGCCGCGGCGGCGACGCGGGCGACCGCGACGCTGCGCGAGCGGGTGGCGGGCATGCGCCACAAGCTCGCGATCATCGCCTCGGGCCCGTACGACCGCGCGCAGCTGGCGCAGATCATCCACCTGCAGGAGAAGGCCGTCGCCGCGCTGGCCACGGCTCACGCGTCCGAGAGCACGCCGTCGCCGCTCGAGGTGTCCGACCGCGAGGACGAGCTGGGCGACTGGATGGACGACCACGGCATCGCCGGCGGCTGGGAGCTGGCGCCCAGCTTCGTCGCGGCCGACCTGGGTCCGGCCTGGCTCGACATGGTCGCCTCGTGCGTCGGGGACGAGGTGCTCGAGGGCGCCGTGCGGTGGCTGGCGTACACGCTCGAGACCGAGTCGCTGATGAACGAGGTGGAGGACGCGACCGGACGGATCTCCAGCCTGGTCGGCGCGGCGAAGCAGTACTCGCAGATCGGCCGGGCGCCGGACCAGACCGTCGACGTCCACGAGCTGCTGGACAGCACGCTCACCATGCTCGAGCGCCAGCTGGGCGACGGGATCACGGTGGTGCGCGACTACGACCGCACGCTGCCGCCCATCCACGTGTTCGCCGCAGAGCTCAACCAGGTGTGGACCAACCTCATCGACAACGCCGCCCAGGCGATGGACGGCCACGGCACCCTGACGCTGAGCACGCAGCGGGTCGACGACTGGCTCGAGGTCGTCGTCGCGGATACGGGTCCCGGCATCCCCGACGCGGTCGTCGGGCGGATCTTCGAGCCCTTCTTCACCACCAAGCCCGTGGGCTCCGGCACCGGTCTGGGGCTCGACATCTCGTGGCGGATCGTCGTCGGCAAGCATCACGGCGACCTCTCCGTCACCTCCGAGCCCGGCGACACGCAGTTCCGTGTCCGCCTGCCGTACACCTCGACGGAAGGACCCACCCCGTGACCGAGACCGCCATCGACCCGTCCGTCCCGCCCAGCGGCACCGGCTGCGTGGAGTGCGACGCGACCGACGGCTGGTGGTTCCACCTGCGTCGCTGCGCCGCCTGCGGTCACGTCGGCTGCTGCGACACCTCACCGTCCCAGCACGCGACCGCGCACTTCCGCGAGACGGGGCACCCCGTCATGCGCACGTTCGAGCCGGGCGAGGAGTGGTTCTGGGACTACGCGGCCGACGACTACACCGACGGTCCCCCGCTCGCAGCCCCCGAGCACCGGCCCGTGGAGCAGACCGTCCCGGGCCCCGCAGGGCGCGTGCCCGACGACTGGCGGCGCCGGCTCCACTGAGCCGCCCGACGGGCCTCGCGGCGGTTCCTGACATATCCTGCGGCTCGCACGAAGGCGGCGCAGGGGCCGCCCGACACACCGGGTTCAGCAACGAGCCCACCAGCCAGCTCCCGCCCCGACCGGGGCGTCGCGGAGGACGCCGTGCACACGCCCACCCCTACCCCGGCGCAGGTCGGTCGCTTCCGGTACACGGCCCCGACGGGCCGCTGGTGGTGGTCCGACGACACGTTCCGGATCCATGGCATGGCCCCCGGCGAGGTGGTGCCCACGCTCGCCCTGATGTCGCGCCACGTGCACCCCGACGACCGCGGTCGCGTGCTCGACGCGCTGGGCAAGTGCGGTGTCGACGGCGAGCCGTTCGGGTGCCACTACCGGCTCCTCGACCTGCGCGGCGACGAGCGGTCGGTCACGCTGGCGGGGGCCGGCGAGGCGGGCGACGGCGGCGTGCGGACCGTCACCGGCTTCCTGGTCGACGTCACGGCGTCCCAGCGCGAAGCGGTGGCGCACCGGGTGAACGCGGAGCTCTCCCAGGCGCTGAAGTCGCACGCGGTCATCGACCAGGCCAAGGGCGCCTTCATGCTGGGGTACGGCATCGACGGCGACGCCGCGTTCGAGCTGCTGCGGTGGGGGTCCCAGCAGCGCAACGTCCGGCTGCTCACGCTCGCCGAGCGGCTGGTCGCGGCGGTCGAGGGCGGCGGCGGGCTCGGCTCCGACACCCGGCAGCGGCTGGACGACTTCTTCTTCGCCAGCCTCATGGACACGACCGACACCGTGCCGGCTCGCACGGGTCCGGGCCTCGAGGCCACGTTCGACACGATCGACGACGTGCCCGCGGTGCGCCTGCGCGGACCGGTCGACCTCGCGACCGCGCACGACCTCACCGCGGCGGTGACGCAGCTGATGCTGCGGGCTCGCGCGGTGGGCTCGATGGTGGTCGACCTGCGTGGCGTGTCGCACCTGGKGTCGGTCGGCGTCTCGGCGCTGACCGCCGCCCACCGGCGAAGTGCGGCCGCAGGTGTGAAGATGCGCATAGTGCTCTCTCCCGGCACCAGCCTCGGGCTGTCGGGAGCGCACGGGCTGGACGTGGTCAGCGCGCCGGCCGATGACGTGGACGAGCCTGCCGGGTGGGACCCCCAGCGGCAGGCGACCTCGACCAGCTGAGGAAGGAGCGCGATGGCGTCCGACGGGTACGTCGACCAGGACGCCGTCCTTCGCGCCTTCGACGACTCCCCCGGCATCCAGCTCATGGTGCGCGCGCCCGACCTGCGCGTCGTCGCCGCGAACCGCGGCGCCCGGGACGCCTTCCAGCGCGGCCCGCTGCTCGGCGTCAGCCTGACCGAGCTGCGCGATCCCGGCCTGCAGGGCGTGGTGACGGCACTGACCGAGGCGGTGCGCACGGGCACGGTGTTCCACGACGAGCAGCTGGCGCTCATCGCCGACTGGCCGAACCCGGCGTCCGGAATCTGGCTCGACCTGACCGTCACACCCTGGCGCGACGAGCACGGGGCGGTGGTGGGCGCGGTCGCCGCGGGCATCGACGTCACGACGCGCCTGCGCGCGGCGCAGCTGGAGCGCTCGGGTGCCGCGACCGCCGACCAGCGGCTCGCCCGTGCACGCGAGGTCGTGCTGCGGCTGCAGGGAGCGCTCCTGCCCTCGACGGTCCCGCTCCTGCCGCGCGTGGACGTGGCCGCGTCGTACCTGGTCGCCGGGCTCGAGCAGGCGGCGGGCGGGGACTGGTTCGACTCCGCCACGCTCCCCGACGGGCGCGTGTCCCTCACGGTCGGCGACGTGGTGGGCCACGGCGTCGAGGCGTCGGCGATCATGAGCCAGCTGCGGGCGGTGCTCGCCGCCCGCCTGCTGGAGGGCGCCGGGATCCTCAGCGCGCTCGAGGCCGTCGAGGCGTTCGCCGGGCGCGTCTCGGGCGCCTTCGCCGCGACGCTCTGCGTCGCCCTGCTGGACCCGCACACCGGCGACCTCGAGTACGCCACGCGCGGGCACCCCGCCCCGCTCGTGGTCGGCCCGGACGGCGCCCGCGTGCTGCCGACCACCGGCGACGGCCCGCTGGGCTCGCGCACCGAGGGGCGGGTCGCGTCCGCCAGCCTGCGCGACGGGGACGCGATCGTGCTGTTCACCGACGGCCTCGTCGAGAGCGTCCACCGGCCGCTGCTCGACGGTCTCGACGCGCTCGAGCGCACCGCACTCGACGCCTACCGCGACGCGTCGGAAGGCGCGTCCGTGGCGAGTCGCATCTGCCAGCAGGTGCCACCCGTGCTGATCGGCGACGGTTTCACCGACGACGTGACCGTGCTCGCCGCGCACCGCCGGCAGGCGCCCGCTCCCCTGGAGCTGAGCGTCGTCGCCGAGCCCGGGCAGCTGGCGCGGGTGCGGGCGGCGGTCGACACGTGGGGCCTGGGCATCGGGCTGGGCTCGCGCGACCGGTCGGCGCTCGTCCTCGGCGTGAGCGAGGTGATGGCGAACGCCGTGGAGCACGCGTACCGAGACAGCGACGGCAGCGGCGMCCGCCCGGTGGAGGTCCGTGCGACCATCCGCGACGACGCCATGGTCGAGGTGGTCGTGCGGGACCACGGGCGCTGGCGCGAGCCCGACCGCGACCCCGGGGAGCGCGGCCGCGGCTTCAGCATGATGGCGTCCGCCGGTCTGCAGGTCGCCGTCGAGACCGGTCCGGACGGCACCGTGGTCACGCTGGAGTGCCCCGCTCGTCGGCCGGCGCCCGTCGACCAGGCCGACGCGGTCTCCGACGCCGCGACCCGTGCCGACGCCCCGCTCGCCCTGCGCTCCGAGGCCGACGAGGGCCACGTGGTGCTCGTCGGTGGGGCGGTCGACCACCGGTCCGCAGCGGCCCAGGTCGAGGCGGAGATCCTGCGGCTGTCCCGCAACGGACTGGTCCCGGTGACCGTCGACCTGGGCGGCGTCGTGTACCTCGGCAGCGCCGGCGTGCGGGTGCTCGAGTCGTTGCTGCGGACCACGAGGCGGCTGCAGGTGGTGGCACCACCCGGCACCCCCGCGGCGCAGACGCTCGAGGTGGCGGGCACGCCGTTCCTCCCGTCACGGCCCTGATCCGCGGGGACCTTCGGGTATCCACGACCGTCCCGACGACTCCTTCGCAACGTGGCGAGGGGACGGAGGAGCTCAGATGGGTGACCAGACCGGCGGCAGGCTCCCGGTGATCTACGTGCGCGGGTTCGCTGGCGGACCCTCGGGCATCAACAGCGCGGTCGACGACCCGTTCTACGGGTTCAACGAGGGTTCGGTGCAGGTGCGGGTCGACGACACCGACCGACCCGCGTTCCACCAGTTCGAGAGCCCGCTCCTGCGGCTCATGATCGACCACGGGTACCAGCTGCTCGTGCAGGGCAACCAGGGGGCGTACCTCGAGCAGCGGCCCGACGGGTCGATCGACCCCACGACGATCTGGGTGCACCGGTTCTACGACGAGTTCGCGCCGAACCTCACCAAGGACCCCAACGCGTTCAGCATCGAGCGGGCCGCGGAGAGCCTGTTCGACCTGGTCAGGCTGGTCCGGCGCAAGACCGGCGCGCAGCGCGTCTTCCTCGTCGCCCACTCGATGGGCGGCCTCATCGTCCGGTCGATGATCCAGAAGGTCGCCCCGGAGCAGACGGACGGCTCGCCCGACGCGGCCAAGGACTTCGTCGACCGGGTCTTCACCTACGCCACGCCGCACGGCGGGATCGAGTTCGCCATCGGGTTCGGCGCCCTCGAGAAGCTTCGTGACCTCACGGGCCTGGCGGGCGCCGACATCTTCGGTCCGGCGCGCATGTACCAGTACCTGACGCCGGAGGGGTCGACCCAGGACCGCGTCCCGGACGGGTGGGACGCCACCGTCATGCCCGACGACGGGTTCCCCAAGGACAGGTTCTTCTGCCTGGTCGGCACGAACCCGACCGACTACACCTCCGCGTTCGGGCTGTCCGCGAAGGCGGTCGGTGCGCGCAGCGACGGTCTGGTCCAGATCGACAACGCCTACGTGCGCGGCACCCCGCGGGCCCTCGTGCACCGCAGCCACTCCGGCCGGTTCGGCATCGTCAACTCCGAGGAGGGCTACCAGAACCTCCAGCGGTTCCTGTTCGGGGACGTCGAGGTCCGGGCGCAGCTCACGGACGTCGTGGTGCCCGGGACCGCGGACGACGACACCGTGTGGCAGCTGGAGGCGTCCCTGTCGATCCGCGGGCTGCCCGTGGTGCTGCACGAGCAGAGCACCGCGCACCTGTGCCCCATCCAGCTCGAGCGCCCGACGGCCCCCGACACGACGAGCACGCCGATCCCGCTGGTCCGGACGTTCCTCTCGACGAAGGCGAGCCGGCCCGACGTCTCGACGATGCGGCACGTCCTGCAGCTCCGGCTCCTCTCGCTGCGGAAGAAGGACCACCTGCTGTCGTTCCTCGACCACCTCGAGCAGACCGCGGACTGGTCCGACGTGCTCGTCGTCGACATCGCGTTCCCGACGGACGGCACCCCGCCGCGCTCGTGGGCGGTCTGGAGCTCGTCGCTGGGCACGGCGATCCGGGACTGGGTGCCCGACCAGGCCACCGACGCCGAGCTGCAGGACCTGGACTCGGCGACGGGCAGCTGGCTGGCGCAGATCCAGCTGCCCGTCGCAGCGCGCAACCTGCTCGGGCCGCAGGCCGCGATCACCATCGCGGTGAACGGTCGGCAGCCGGCCTGAGCTCAGGTCTGCGCGGCCGCCAGGGGCGCGTCCGAGCCCTCGACGCGGATCTCCACCCGTCGGATGGTGTCGGTGGCGATGCTCGACGACGCCCCGAGCCCGCGGGCGCCGACGTTGCGGGCGAGCCACGTCGCCACGACGGTGCTCCGGCCGTCGGCGTCCACCAGCACCAGCTCGTACGTCGGGCCGTCGCCGTCGGGCCATGCAGCCACCGGGTAGCGGCACTCCCAGTCGATGCGCGTGCCCCAGCCCTTCTTCTCCAGCGTGAGGTCCGCGCTCACGGCGACGTCGCCGACCGGTTCCAGCTGCAGCGCGGTCACCTGGGCGGCGCTCGAGGACACGGTTGCCTCGGGTGTCCCGGCGGGCCGGTCGACGAACGACCCGGCCACGCCGCCCACCACCAGCAGCGCGGCCGCCGCGGCGACCAGCCCGGCCATCCGGCGTCGCCGGGACCGGTGCGCCGCCCGCGCCACCGACGCCAGCTCCACGACCTCCGCCTCCGCGCCCGCGGTGGTGCCGAGCGCCGCGGCGTCGTCGGGCGACACCGTGCGCAGCAGGCCGGGCATCCCGGCCAGCTCGGCGACAGCGGCCCGGCACGACGCGCAGTGCCGCAGGTGGGCCTCGAACGCCCGCCGGTCCTCGGGGTCCAGCGCCCCGAGCACGTACGCGGCGTCCCAGTCGCGGAACGCGTCGTCGTCGCGCAGCTCGTCGCCCTCGCGCCCGGTCATGACGACACTCCCCTCTCCTGCAGTGCGAGGCGCAGCGCGCGCAGCGCGTAGTGCATGCGCGACTTCACGGTGCCCTCGGGGATCTGGTGCTCGCGGGCGAGCTCGGCCACGGAGCGGCCGCCGTAGTAGGCGCCGACCACGACGGCCCGGTGCTCCGGCGTGAGCTGCTCCAGCGCGTCGGCCACGAGCCAGCTGTCGAGGACCGCCTGCGTCGCGTCCGGCTGCGGCGAGTCGGGCGCCTGGTCGGTGGTGCGCTCCCGCACGTGCCGGGCGCTGCGGCGGTCATCGATCACGAGGTTGCGGACCACCGTGTAGAGCCACGCCCGGGTGGCGCCCTCGTCGCGGGCCAGCACGTCAGGGTGCTTCCACGCGCGGACCATCGCCTCCTGGACCACGTCCTGGGCGAGCCCGTGGTCGCCCGTGAGCCGCACGACGTAGTGCTGCAACGGGCGCGCGTAGGCCTGGTGGAGGGCACGCAGGAGCGCGTCGGGTTCGTCGCCCACGCGTCCTCCCTCCCTCGCCCCGGTCGTCCTACTCCCTCAACGGCGCACGGAGCGTGCGGGTTCATCTCCCCGGTGAACCACGGCGCTGCCGGCTCCGTGGTCAAGGTAGCGGGGGCACACCGACCCGCACCGACCAGAGGAGATCATCGTGAGACGGACCATCCTGTTCTCGATCACCGCGCTGGTGGCTGCGGCCACACTGACGGCCTGCGGCAGCTCCGGGAACGACACCAGCGGGGGCTATGGCGACTCCACGCCGTCGAGCGAGGCGTCGAGCGCCGCAAAGACGCCGGCCGCGGCAGCCGCCTCGACCGACCTGGCCACCGCCGAGACGAGCCTGGGCACCGTCGTCGTGGACGGCAAGGGCATGACCGCGTACTACTTCCTCAAGGACACCAAGGGCTCGGGAGCGAGCGCGTGCTCGGGCGACTGCGCCGCGGCGTGGCCCGCCATCACGACGGAGAACGCGACCCCGACCGTCACCGGCGTGACCGGCGAGGTGGGCACCATCACCGGCACGGACGGCAAGCTCCAGGTCACGATCGACGGCCGGCCGATCTACACGTTCGCGCAGGACAAGGCCCCGGGCGACGTCAACGGCCAGGGGCTCAACAGCGTCTGGTACGTCATCGCCCCGGACGGCACGGAGATCGACACCGACTGACCACCGGCCGGGCGGCGGCCCGCGCCGCCGCCCGTACCCGATCAGCCCGAGTGCGACTCGACGTTGAGCACGTTGCCGTCGGGATCCGCGAACCAGACGGCGGTCATCCCGCCGCCGGACAGGACGCCGTCGTTCCAGGTGCCGTAGTCCGCGGGCACGTCGAACGTCTGGAACGTCACGCCCGCGCTGCGCAGCGCCGCGATCTCGTCGGCGAACGCCGCCTCCGGGACCTGGAACGAGATCCCGGTGGCCTTGTTCGTGCCGGCGTAGGCCGACGGGTACACGAGCATCCCGCCGTTCGCGGTGCCGTACATGACGCCCTCGGGGACGTCGCCCACGCTCGTGAGACGGAGCGTCCCCTCGTAGAACGCGCGGGCCCGCTCGAGGTCCGTGACCGCGAGGACGGGTATGGCGTTGTGGTCGGCGAGCATGAGGCCCTCCCGTGCGGGCCAGCCGTCCGTCGGCGGGCCGGCATCCTGACGCTAGGCCGCCGCCGGACAACCGTCCAGGGCATCTGCACATCCGTGCAGCACCTCACCCGTCACGTCCCGCCGTCGACATCCGTCAGGCTGGTGACGACCCCGCGAGAGGAGCTCCCGATGAGCGACGACGAGTACCTGGCCCGGCGCTTCGAGGAGAACCGGGGCCGGCTGCGGGCCGTCGCGTACCGCATGCTCGGCTCGACCAGCGAGGCGGAGGACGCCGTGCAGGACGCCTGGCTGCGGCTCGACCGCGCCGACGCGGACGGCGTCGACAACCTGGCCGGCTGGCTGACCACGGTCGTCGCGCGGCTGTGCCTCGATCGGCTGCGCAGTCGCTCGTCACGGCGCGAGGACGCCCTCGACGTCGACGTGCCGCACCCGCGTACGGGGGCGGAGTCGTCCGTCGTCGACCCCGAGCACGAGGCCGTGCTCGCCGAGTCGGTCGGCCTCGCGATGCTCGTCGTCCTGGAGACGTTGACCCCGGCCGAGCGGCTGGCCTTCGTCCTGCACGACATGTTCGGGCTCCCCTTCGACGAGATCGCGCCGATCGTCGGCCGCACCCCCGAGGCCACGCGCCAGCTGGCCAGCCGCGCGCGGCGCCGGGTGCAGGGCGCGCCGGCGGCGCCCGAGACCGACCTGTCCCGGCAGCGGGACGTCGTGGAGGCCTTCCTCGCCGCCTCGCGGGGCGGCGACTTCGAGGCGCTGCTCTCGATGCTCGACCCGGACGTCGAGCTCCGCGCCGACGCGGTCATCGCCCGGTTCGACGCGGCCGACGCCGACGGCGCCGACGCGGTCGCCCGGTACTTCACCGGGCGGGCGCACACCGCGGAGCTGGCCCTGCTCGGGGGCGCGGTCGGCGCCATGTGGGCGCCCGGCGGCATCGCGCGCTCCGCGTTCGCCTTCACCGTCGTCGACGACCGGATCGTCCAGATCCGGCTGATCATGGACCCCGCCGTGCTGCGTGAGCTCGATCCCGTCGCGCTCGGGTGGTGACCTCACGGCCGGCGCGGAGCACCATCGACGGGTGGGCACCGACGCGCGCCAGGTCGCTCGGCCGGCGCAGTGGGGACTGGCTGCGCTCGGCGCGGTCGGCCTCGCCGTGGCCGCAGCTCTGGCCGCGTACGCCCAGGTGCATCCCGGCGACGGGGCCGCGCTGACGACGTTCGGCTTCAGCGGGATGCTGCAGATGAAGGCGTGGCTCACCACCGCCGCCGCCGTGCTCGTCGTCGTCCAGGTCCTCTCCGCGCTCGCCCTGTGGGGCCGGCTGCCCGGCGTGACGGAGGCGCCCGGGTGGGTGGCCGGCCTGCACCGGTGGAGCGGGGTCGCCGCGTTCCTGCTCACGCTCCCGGTGGTCTTCCACTGCGTCTGGTCGCTGGGGTTCGAGGACGGGTCGACCCGGGTGCTCGTGCACTCGGTGGCCGGGTGCGTCTTCTACGGCGTCTTCGCGGCGAAGATGCTGGCGCTGCGCCTGCGCGGGTTGCCGTCGGCGACCGTGCCGGTGCTGGGGGGTCTTTTGGCGGCCGTCCTCGTGATCCTCTGGTTCAGCTCCGCGTACTGGTTCTTCGGCCAGTCCGGGTACGTGGGCTACTGACGTGGCCGCTCGCGAGGTCGGCCGCCGCGCGGTGCTCGAGGGCACCGGCGTCGCAGTCGTGGCCGGCGCGGCGGGGTACGTCGCCTTCGTCGCGCTGGGACCGCCGCCCCAGGACGACGACCACGGCGACAGCTCCGGCAAGGGATCGGGCCCGCTCGCCGCCGTCCAGGACGTCCCGGACGGCGGTGGGCTGGTGCTCCGTGACGAGAAGCTGGTGCTGACGCGCAGCGGCCAGACCGTCCACTGCTTCGACGCCGTGTGCACGCACCAGGGCTGCCTCGTCGGCGGCGTGAGCGGCGGCGTGATCCGCTGTCCCTGCCACGGGAGCGAGTTCGACGCGGCGACGGGCGCCGTGGTGCAGGGCCCGGCGACGGAGCCGCTCGAGACCGTCGACGTGGTGCTGACCGACGACGGCGAGGTGGTCCGCGCGTGAGGCCCTTCTGGCAGCGGCTGCCGACGCTCGTGTGGATCGCCGGTGCCGCCGTGACCGTCGGTGCGCTCCTCGCGGCGCTCCGCGGATAGGCGCGCTGGCCTGCGCAGGAGCCGATCCGGCGGGGTACTCACAGGTGGCCGGGCAATTGGGTCAGACCACCCACTGTCGGGCATCGGAACCCCCTGATACGTTCGCCTCGAAGGGCACGTCAGCAGCGGTGACACAGCCGCACGGGAGAGGACCAGCCGATGACCGAAGACCTGACCGGACTCGAGGAGACGGGCCCGATCGACTACCTGGTGGTGGCGTTCCCGGACGCCCATCTCAACGGAGAGGCGTTCCCGCTCCTGGTGGACCTGGTAGACCGAGGGATCATCCGCATCCTCGACCTCGTCTTCATCCAGAAGGCCGAGGACGGCTCGGTGTCCGCCCTCGAGCTGGAGCAGCTGAAGGACGGCGGCATCGACCTGACCATCTTCGAGGGCGCCTCGTCGGGCCTGATCGGCGACGACGACATCGCCGAGGCCGCGAACGCCCTCGAGCCCGGCGACGCGGCCGGCGTGGTCATCTACGAGAACGTCTGGGCCGCCCCGTTCGCTGTCGCACTCCGTCGTGCCGGTGGCCAGCTGGTCGCCAGCGGACGCATCCCCGTGCAGGCGATCATCGCCGCGCTGGACGCCGCCGAAGCCGTCGGCTGACACCGACCCCACCCCCATCGACAAAGGAGCACCCCCATGCCAGGACTGATCCGGGCGGTCGGACGCACGGCCGTCGTCGCCGGCACCGCCACCGCCGTCTCCAACCGCGTGTCGCGCCGCCAGGCGGGGCGCTGGGCGGCGCAGGAGGCACCGCCCGAGCCCCAGCAGGCGCAGCCCGTCTACGCCGCGCCGCCGCCCCCGCCGCCCGCCCCGGCCGCGCCGGCCCCCGCCGACATGGATGCCAAGCTGGCGCAGCTCGCGCAGCTCGGGTCCCTGCGGGACGCCGGCGTGCTGAGCGACATCGAGTTCGAGGTGCAGAAGAACCGCATCCTCACCAGCTGACGCACCTGAGCGTCCCGGGTCGACCCACGTCGGCCCGGGACGCTCAGTCGTCCTGCGCCGTCAGCTCGATGAGCGGGCTCTGCTCCATCATGAGCGCGACGTCGTCCCGGCCCCACCGCCGGGCCGCCGCCTCGATCAGCGGACGTCGCTCGTCCGGGTCGTCGACCGCCCGGGCCGTGGCTGCGACGTCGGCCGTCACGCCGTCCTTGAGATGCACCACCACGCGCGGGTCCGCCTCGACGTTGAGCAGCCACGCGCGCTTGTGCGGGTAGGGCGTGCCGGAGATGAACAGCCGGCCGTCCAGGTCGTGCAGGAAGATCTCGATCCGCCGCGGCTCACCGGACCGCCGGCCGGTGGTCGTCAGATCGATGATCTGGCTGCGGTGCAGGGCGCTGGCGAGTGAGGTGTCCACCCGCTCACTGTGCGCCGGCAGGTGCCGTGCGTGCAATCGACCTCGGTGGGCGTAGCGGCTCGCTCGTCCTGGGTCACGACGCCGACCCTGCCCGGCGAGCACGGTAGGCGGCGACGTGCGCCCGGTTGGCGCAGCCGTTCACGTCGCAGAACCGGCGCGAGCGGTTGCGCGACAGGTCGACCAGGACCGCGTCGCAGTCGTCCGCCTCGCAGCGCTGGACCCGGTCGTACTCGTCGCCGCGCACCACGTCCACCATCGCCATGGCCGTCTCCACGAGGATCACCGTGGCCAGCGGCGCGTGCGGCGCCGTCCCGTGCAGGTGCCAGTCGAACTGGTCGTGCCGGGCGAGCGAGGGGATCGCTCCCCCGCGCGCGAGCATCTGATTGAGCAGGCCGGCGGCCTCGTCGCGGTCCACGTCCCACAGCGCGGCGATCTGGTCGCGCGCGTCGCGTACGGCGTCCAGCTCCCCCGCGTCGCCGTCGTGCCGAGCCGTGTAGCCCCACCGCGCGTAGAACTCGGTGACGTCCTCGAGGGTCGCCATCGCGTCGTGCTGGTCGCGACGCCGCGCGGTGTTGACCAGCTCGACGGCGGCAGCGAGGTTCAGCTCCGTGTCAGGTGCGAAAACCACTTTGACTCCTGTTGCCGGATCGGGCTACTGTCATGAGTGTAGTCGGATTTCACTCATGACAAGCGGATGGAGCGCGGCGATGCGCACGACGAGCACGTCGACCCGCACCGCCGGCATCGCAGCCGGGCTGGTCGCGGCCGTCGCCTTCGCGACCAGCGGACCCGTGGTCAAGCCCTTGCTCGTCGCCGGCTGGTCGCCGGGGTCGGCGATCCTCGTGCGCCTGTCGGTCGCCGCCCTGCTCCTGGCCGGTCCCGCCGCGTGGGCGCTGCGCGGGCGCTGGTACGTCCTGCGCGACGAGTGGCGCACGGTCCTCGGGTTCGGTGTGCTCGGCGTGGCCACCGCGTCGACCATGTACTACCTGGCGGTCGACCGGCTCCCCGTCGCCGTCGCGCTGCTCATCGAGTACACCGGCCCGCTCCTGCTCGTGGGCTGGCGATGGGCACGCGAGCGGCAGGCACCGACCCGCGCCACCCTGGTGGGCGCGGCGTTGGCGACCGGCGGTCTGGTCCTCGTCCTCGACCTCACCGGGTCCCTGGAGCTGGACGCGGTCGGGCTCGTCTTCGCCCTGGTCTCCGCGGTCGGCAACGCCGCCTACTTCGCGCTCACCGGCCGGCGCACCGAGCTCCCCTCGATCAGCCTGGCGGGTGCGGGCATGGCCGTGGGCGCCCTGACGGTCGCGCTGGCCGCCGTCCTCGGGATCCTGCCGCTCGCAGCACCCGACGTGCGCGTCGACCTGCTCGGCGCCCAGGTGCACTGGATCGTGCCGCTCCTCGTCGTGGCGACCGTGCCGACGGCGTTCGCGTACGGCGTCAGCGCGGTGTCCGTGCGGCTGCTCGGTGAGCGGCTCGCGTCGTTCCTGGCCCTGTCCGAGGTGCTCGTCGCGGTGCTGCTCGCGTGGGCCCTGGTCGGTGAGGCGCCGCTGCCCCTGCAGATCGCCGGGATGGTGCTCGTGGTCGCCGGGATCGCGCTCGTCCGACGCGGCACCGACGTGCCGGAGCTGCCCACGCCCGTCCCGCTCCCCCGGCCCGTGGTCGACGCGACCGTCTGAGTCCTACTCGGACGGCCGCCCCTCCTCGAGCCACCGCGCGAGGCCGCCCAGGCCGACGGCGTACCGGCCGAGGTCGGTGCTGTCCGGGTGGTCGGTGATGACGGTCAGCAGCTGAGCCACCGCCGCGTCCGTGCGCCCCGCCTCCGCCAGCGACAGGGCGAGGAAGACCCGCACCGCGTCCGACTGCGGGAACCGCGCCCGGGCGCCCTCGAGCACCGCGACCGACTCCTCCAGCCGGCCGAGCCAGCGCAGCGTGCTGCCGTACTGGCACAGGCACTGGCGCAGGTGGTCCCCCTCCAGGCCGAGGGCCAGCGCCCGCTCGTACCGCACGGCCGCCTCGTCCTCGCGGCCGGCCGTGTCGTACGCACCGGCCACCTCGAGCACGAGCACCGGATGGTCGGGGTGCTCGGCCAGCAGCTGCTCGAAGTACGCGATGGTCGGCGCCATGTCGCTGCGGTCGCGGGCGGCGTACCCGGCGGCGATCGCGCCGCGCAGGTGATCGGTGAGAGGTTCCACCCGTGGATCCTGCCAGCCCGCGGCGGCTGTCGGCTCCGCCCGGTMGCGCGCCGCGGCCGGTCGGCTCCTACGGTGGGGCCATGCCTCGATCCATCGCCACCACCCAGACGGTCGACCTGCCCGGGCTGCTCGACTTCGTCCGCGACCGGCACCACTTCGTCCTGGCCACCACCCGCGCCGACGGACGGCCGCAGGTGTCGCCCGTGAGCGGCGGCGTCGACGACCAGGGGCGGCTCGTCGTCTCCACCTACCCCGGCCGCGCCAAGGCGCTCAACGTCGAGCGTGACCCGCGCGTCAGCGTCTGCGTGCTGTCCGACGACTTCGGCGGCGCGTGGGTCCAGGTCGACGGCGACGCGGAGGTGCTGCACATGCCGGAGGCAGAGGACGCGCTGGTGGACTACTACCGGTGCATCGCCGGCGAGCACCCCGACTGGGAGGAGTACCGCGCCGCGATGCGCGTGCAGGGCAAGTCGCTGATCCGCATCACCCCGACGCGGTGGGGGCCCGTCGCCACCGGCGGCTTCCCCGCCGACGTCGCGGCACGCCTCGACGGCTGACCTCGCCCGGCGGGTGGCGCGGCGGGAGACTCGGCACGTGCCCGAGAACGACCACGACGCCGAACCGCTCGCGGAGTACCGCGCCAAGCGGGACCCGGCGCGCACGCCCGAGCCCGTGCCCGCGCCCGGTACGGCGGTCCCGCCGGGCGAGGGTCGGACCTTCGTCATCCAGGAGCACCACGCGCGCGCGCTGCACTGGGACTTCCGCCTCGAACGGGACGGCGTCCTCGTCTCGTGGGCCGTGCCCAAGGGGCTGCCGCAGGACCAGAAGACCAACCACCTCGCCGTGCACACCGAGGACCACCCGCTCGAGTACGCCACCTTCGAGGGACGGATCGGGGCCGGGGAGTACGGCGGCGGTCAGGTCACGGTCTGGGACCACGGCACCTACGACCTGCTGAACTGGTCGGAGCGCGAGGTCCAGGTGGTGCTGCACGGCGAGCGCGTGCAGGGCCGGTACGTCCTGTTCGCCACGCGCCCGAAGGCGCGGCCGGCCGACGCCCCCGACGACGGCCGCAGCTGGATGGTGCACCGCATGGACCCGCCGAGCCGACCCGACTGGGAGGCCGTGCCCGCGCTCGTCCGGCCCATGCTCGCGGTCGAGGGCGCGCTGCCGGCGGAGGACGACGGCTGGGCGTACGAGATGCGGTGGGACGGCGTCCGCGCCGCGGCGTACGTCGACGGTGGGCGCGTCCGCGTCGTGTCGGGCGACGACCTCGACGTCACCCGCTCGTACCCCGAGCTCGCGGGGATGGGCGAGCAGCTCGGGTCGACGCCCACGGTGCTCGACGGCGTGCTCGTCGCTCTGGGCGCGGACGGCGCGCCGGACGGCGGTCGCCTGCGGCAGCGCGCGGACCTGAGCGGCGCGGCGGCGCGGCGCCTGGCGCGCACCGTCCCCGTGACGTACCTGCTCGTCGACGTTCTGCACCTCGACGGGCGGTCGACGACCGCGCTGCCCTACGACGAGCGTCGCCGGCTGCTGGAGGGTCTCGGCCTGGCCGGGCCGTCGTGGCAGGTTCCCCCGTCGTTCCCCGGACCCGGTCCGGACGTGCTCGCCGCCAGCCGCGAGAACCGCCTCGCGGGGGTGGTGGCCAAGCGGCGGGCATCGCCGTACCTGCCCGGCACCCGCTCGGCCGACTGGCGCGCGGTGAGCAACGGCCGCGCGGGTCGGTGACGCGCCGACGCGTCACTCGTCGCCGAGGTGCTCCTTGCCCCACAGGGCGGCGCTGGTCCGGTCGGTGACGCCGATCTGCCGGAACACGTGCCCGACGTGCACCTTGACCGTCCGTTCGCTGATCCCGAGCGCGCGCCCGATCTGCTTGTTGGCCATGCCCTGACCGATCAGGCGCAGCACCTGCCGTTCCCGCGCGCTCAACCGGTCCACCGGCGACTCGGTCCGCGTCGGCAGCAGGGACCGCGCCACGCGCGGATCGAGCGGGGCGTGACCTCGGGCGGCGGAACGCACGGCGGCCACGAGGTCGCGGGGGTCGCAGTCCTTGAGCAGGTACCCGATGGCGCCCGCCGCGAGGGCGTCGCCCACCCGCGCGGTGTCGGAGAACGACGTGAGGACGACGACGGCGGCGTCCGGCCGACCGGCGACGATCCGCCGGGTCGCCTCGATGCCGTCGAGCACCGGCATCGACAGGTCCATGAGCACGACGTCGGGTCGGAGCTCGTCCGCCAGCGCCACCGCCTGGACGCCGTCGGCGGCCTGCCCGACCACGCGCATCCCCGCCGCGCCGTCGACCAGCCCGGCCAGCCCCGAGCGGACCAGGTGGTGGTCGTCGGCCAGCAGCACCGTGACGTCGTCGTCAGCCATGCGTCGCGTCCGCCTCCTGCACCGTCAGCCGCCAGCGGCACCCTCGGCCGGGCGCCGATCCCACCTCGAGACGCGCACCGGCCGAGGACGCGAGGTCGCCGAGGATCCGCAGACCGAAGTGTCCCTCGGGCGGTGCGGCGAGCACGGCCGGCGCGTCGAACCCGACACCGTTGTCCTCGACCTGCAGGACGACCTCGCCGCGGTCGCGGGCGAGGCTCACCACCACCTGCGAGGCGTGCCCGTGCGCGAGCGCGTTGCGCAGCGTCTCCTGCACGACGCGGTAGACGAGCCGGTCCTGCTCGACCGTCAGGCGGCTGGTGCCCTCCGGCGGCAGCACCAGCCGGACGTCGACACCCCGCGCGGCCAGCCCCCCGACGAGGTCCGTCAGGGCCGCTCCCAGGCCGGCGGTCTGCAGGCTCGCCGGGTAGATGTCGACCAGCAGCGACCGCAGACCCTGGATGCTCGCGCGCACGGTCGCGGCGGCCTCCCGCAGCGGCTCGGCCAGCTCGGGGGCGCTCGAGCGGTCCGCCCGGTCCGCGGCACCGGCCAGCGCGAACGACGAGGCGACGAGCTCCTGGACCACACCGTCGTGCAGCGTGGCCGCGATCCGACGACGCTCCTCGTCCGACGCCTCGACGGCGCGCTGCAGCAGGACCTCCCGGTTCTGCTGCGCCCGGCGCAGGCGGTCGACCAGGGTCCACAGCACGGGCAGCATCAGCACCACGAAGAGCAGGAGGCTGGTCACCGTGATCCCGGCGAAGCCCCGCCACAGCGCCGTGGACCGCTCGGTGACCACGTCGTACCTGCTGTACGTCTCGAACAGCAGCGGGGTGCCGTCCGGCGTCCAGACGGGCCGGTACACCTCCAGCAGCTTGCCCTGCCCGCGCTCGTACACGTTCTCCGGCCGGTCCAGGTCGCTGACCTCGGCCTCGGTCGCGGGGTGCTCGAGCACGGCCGCCTCGTCCTCGCCCAACGGGAAGACGCGGCCCACGAGGCGGTCGTCGTCGGAGTAGACGATCCGGCCGTCGGCGTCCCAGAGCTTGACCCGCACGATGGCGTCCCCGAGCACCGCGTCGCGCACGGCCGCGTCGAGCGCGGCGACCGCGTCCGGGTCCGACGCGGCGACGGCGTCCTGCAGCACGGGCTGCACCACGGCGTCCACGACCAGGTCGGTGCGCCGCGCGGCGTCGTTCACGGACTCCTGCTCGGCGATCCGTCGGCTCGCCGTCAGGCCGAGCAGCACCACGACGACCAGCACGACGAGCGCGGCCGCGACGAGCTGACCGAAGACGCGCCACGTCCGCACCGGCGGCTGCGCACCGCCGTCGGCGGCCCGCCCGCCGCGGCCCACGTCGACCCAGGTCAGGTCGGAGAGCTCGTCGGCCGGTGGCACGTCGCCCACCCTAGGCGCACCGGCGGCCGGCCCCCGCGACGCGCCTCCGGGGCTCGCGCGGACCGGCTCCGTGGGCTCAGTCGTCGTCGCCATGGCCGCCGTGGTCGTCGCCGGCGTCGTGCCCGGAACCGTCGTCGGACCCGCCGCCGGACGACCCGCTGCCGGACGAACCACCGTGGTCGTCGCCCGCGTCGTGGCCCGAGTCGTCCGCGGTCGGTGCGGGTGCCGGGGCCGGTGCGGCACCACCACCGTTCTGGTCGCGGTCGTCACCCGGCTCGGTGCGCGCGTCGCGGTCGACGAGCCCGCCGTGGTCGTCGACCGTCGCGGCCGGTGAGGGCGTGTCCGCGACCGGCGACGGGCTGGTCGTCGTGCCGCCCTGGGTGGCGCGGTCGTCTCCCGGTTCGGTGCGCAGGTCGCGGTCGGTCGCGCCGCCGTGGTCGTCGACCACGACGGCCTGGCTCGGCGGGTCGACGGGGACCGACGGGCTCAGGCTCGGGTTGCCGGCGAGGCCCACGGCCGCCGGGACGGCGGCGAGCATCGCGGCTCCGGTGAAGAAGAGCAGGCGCTTCATGAGGACTCCTCGATCGACGTGTCGGTGACGACTCCTTTCTCCCGCGGGCGTGGTCCGCCCCGCCATCGGACCTTGGTACTAGTACCGATCTAGTCTGGTGGAGACGACCGACGACGAGAACGGGAGGGCGCATGGCGACGGGTGCGGTGACCGAGGCCTCCGTCGACGACGTGCTCGCTCAGCTGGCCGCGCTGGAGGACCCGAGGATCCGCGCGGTGAACGAACGGCACGGCGACGACCACGGCGTGAACCTCAGCCGGCTGCGCGCCGTGGCCAAGAGCCTGAAGACCGACCACGACCTCGCCGTCCGGCTGTGGGCGACCGGCGACACCGCGGGACGCCTGGTCGCCCTCCTCATCTGCCGGCCCAAGGCGTACTCGGCGGCCGAGCTGGACGCGATGCTGCGCGAGGCGCGCGTGCCCAAGGTGCACGACTGGTTGATCAGCTACGTCGTGAAGAAGAACCCGCACGTCGAGGAGCTCCGCACGGCGTGGTTCGCCGACGCCGACCCGGTCGTCGCCGGCGCGGGCTGGTCGCTGACCAGCGACCGCGTCGCCAGGTCCCCCGAGGGCCTGGACCTGCCCGGCCTCCTCGACGTGATCGAGGCGCAGATGAAGGACGCACCCGACCGCCTGCAGTGGGCCATGAACGAGTGCCTCGCGGCGATCGGGATCCACCACCCCGAGCACCGCGACCGCGCGATCCGCATCGGCGAGCGCCTCGAGGTCCTCAAGGACTACCCGACGCCGCCCGGGTGCACCTCGCCCTACGCGCCGACGTGGATCGCGGAGATCGTCCGCCGCCAGGGCTAGCCGCGAGGCCGGTTCGATGCACCGGTCGAGCGGCGCGAGCCCGTCGCCCGGCCCTGCGAGCGGTCGCTGGCTAGGGTGACGACAAGGTGCACGTGTCGGCGACCGAGCGGGAGAGCGATGAGCGACGAGCCGGACGGCCGCGGCCAGGGTCCGCCCCTGGAGGCGCTAGTGTCGCTGCTCCGTCGCACGCACCTCGCACCGCCCGACCTGATCCCGGACGCGGTCGACGCCGCCATCGCGCACCTTGACGTTCGGGGCGTGGTCTTCCTCGCGGACTACAGCGACACGGTGCTCGTCCCCATGGCGCGCGATCGTCGTGCCGAGCCCGAGACGCTCGCGGTCGACGCCACCCTCGCTGGGCGCGCGTACCGGCTGCTCACGGTGCAGACGACCCTGGGCGACGGGGTGCCGACCCTCTGGGTACCGATCATCGACGGGGTGGAGCGGCTCGGTGTGCTGCAGGTGACGGTCGGCGACGCCGGCCGCCTCGGCGACGAGGGGCTCCTGAACGACCTGTGGTCGTTCGCGCACTTCCTGGGGCACCTCGTCTCGGTGCTCGACGCGTACGGCGACGCCATCGACACGGTGCGTCGGCAGACGGCGAGGACGCTGTCGGCCGAGCTCATCTGGCAGCTGCTGCCGCCCCTCACGTCGGGGACCGCCAAGGTCGTGGTCAGCGGTCGCCTCGAGCCCTCGTCCGAGGTGGGCGGCGACGTCTTCGACTACGCGTTGTCCGCCGACCGGGCGCAGTTCGCCGTCTTCGACGCCACCGGGCACGACCTGCACTCGGGCCTCGCGGCGGCGACCGCGCTCGCGGCCTACCGCAACTCGCGCCGCGAGGGGCACGGGCTGTTCGAGCAGACCGAGGCCGTCCACCGGGCGGTCGGCGACGAGTTCGCCGGCCGGATGTACGCCACCGGCGTCCTGGGCGACCTCGACCTCGACACCGGCAGGCTGCGGTACATCGCCGCCGGCCACCCGTCGCCCCTCCTCCTGCGGCGCGGCCGCGTGGTCAAGACGCTGGACTCCGGCCGACGGCCGTTGCTGGGCCTCGACATGAAGGCCGCCAACGTGGCCGAGGAGTGGCTCGAGCCCGACGACGTGCTCGTGCTGTACACCGACGGGATCACGGAGGCGCGGAACACGGACCACCAGTTCTTCGGGGTCGACCGGCTCGTGGACTTCGTGGAGCGCGAGGCCGCCGACGGCGTGCCCCTGCCCGAGATCGTCCGCCGGGTGGGTCGGCGGATCCTCGAGCACCAGAACGGCGTGCTGCAGGACGACGCGACCATCCTGCTGATCCAGTGGACCTCCAGCGGCCAGGAAGCGCTGGAACCGATGCCGGAGCAGGGGCCTCCTCAGCCGCGCACCGGATAGCGCAGGTGCGTCACGCCGACGCCCTGGACCACCGTCGGGTTGCCCAGGACCGCGGGGGTGCCCGTCAGGTGGTCGAAGAGCCGCACCCCGGAGCCCAGCAGCAGGGCAGCGACGTCGACGGAGAGCTCGTCGAGCAGCCCGGCGTTCAGCAGCTGCTGGATGGTGTCGGCACCGTGGACCCCGACGTCCTTCCCTCCCGCGGCGGCCTTCGCCTGCCGCACGGCGCTCTCCAGCCCGTCGGTGACGAAGTGGACGGTCGAGTCGGGGCGAGGCCAGCCGTCGGGGACGTCATGGGCGAGCACGAACGCCGGCCCCCACGCGTGGTTGCCGCCCCACCCCTCGGCGACGTCGAACGTGCGGCGTCCCGTGAGCACCGCGCCGAGCCGGGAGGTCAGGGCGCGGACGTGCTCCGCGCTCTGCTCGGAGACCCGGAACGTCATCGGGTCCGACCCGCCCGTGCGGATCTCGACGTCCCCGGAGGTGTACCAGTTGAACACCTCGCCCACACCGTCCTCGGCGTCGGCGACGTAGCCGTCGAGCGACATGGACATGATCGCGACCAGCTTGGTCATGCGCTGCTCCTCACTCCGGGTGGTCCCGACGACCACCCTCCCCCAGTACGACGAACGGCACCACGCCGATCCGACACACCGGCTCGGCGTCCCTCGCGAGCGGGAAAATGCGGGTGCCGCGACGTGCCACCCGCGCCTACGGTCGGCGGATGGCCTGCCGGATGGACGCCGTGACGTTCGACGCTCTCGAGCCCGCGCGCGTGGCCGGTTTCTGGGCCGGCATGCTGGGCCGCGACCCGGTGGAGGATGCCCGGGGCGTCCTGCTGCCGGGGTCCGAGACGCAGCTCGGCCTACGGTTCGCGCCGAGCCCGGTGCGCAAGACCGGTCCCAACCCGGTGCACCTGCACCTGACCAGCAGCAGCCCGGACGACCAGCGGCAGACGGTCGAGCACGCGCTGCGGCTCGGTGCTCGCCACCTCGACGTCGGACAGCTCCCGGACGAGGGTCACGTGGTGCTGGCCGATCCCGAGGGCAACGAGCTCTGCGTGATCGAACCCGGCAACGCCTTCCTGGCCGGGTGCGGCGTCCTCGGCGAGCTCACCTGCGAGGGCACGCGAGACGTCGGGCTGTTCTGGGCCGACGCGCTGGGCTGGCCCCTGGTCTGGGACTGGCACGAGGAGACCGCGGTGCAGTCGCCGCGCGGCGGGACGAAGGTCTCGTGGGACGGTGAAGCGGCCGCCCGGCAGCGACCGCGGGACCGCCAGCGCTACGACCTGACCCTGGTCGACGGTGACCTCGATCCCGAGGTCGACCGCCTCGTCGCGCTCGGCGCCGCCCGACTCGACGGCCCACCGGACGGGTGGGCCCGGCTGGCCGATCCCGACGGCCACGAGTTCCTTCTCCACGGCGCTCGGTAGCCCAGCGGCCTCTCATTCCGGGGCCGGTCAGTCCCGCCTGGCACGACCATCCCGACGACGAAGTCGCCGTCGCGAACCCCGGACTCGAACGCGCCGCCGAGCAGCTCCGCGCGATGGCGCATGCCGGTGAGGCCCCGACCCGCGACGGGCGTGGCCGCCGGTGCGCCCGTGTTGACGGACTCCATCGCGACCTCGTCGGGAGCCCAGGTCACTGTGAGCGTGCGCTGGGCCGTCGTCCCGATCGCCTCGACGGGGGCCTCGGCGCGCGACGGGTCGCCGCGCAGCGCCGACTGCGCGGCACCACGCAACCTGCCCCGTCGCGGTGGTCCGCCCGGACCCGGCCGCCCGGCACCGATCCGGCCGTGGGACCTTCGGCCCTGGCGGCGGCGGCCGGAGCGCGGTGTGCTGGTGGCGCCCAAGGTGGGCACGCAGGGCGAGGAGGCCGGAGCGATGGTCGACACCACGGATCGCTGCTCCGAGCTGACGGGTCGAGGTGCCTGCGTGGTGACGCGGTACGACGACCAGTTGTGCGCACGGGTCCGCGTTCACGTCCAGGACGGGCTGCACGCTGCGAACAGCGGTGCGCGCCTGGTCCGCCAGGCCGTCCTCGACGCGGTGGCGGAGGGAGCCCGGAGCGTCGAGATGACGCTCGACGTCGGTTCGCCCGTCAGCGGCGCGGTCCTGGAGCAGCTGCGCGACCTCGCGGGCAACGGCGTCGCCGACCTCCAGGCACGACGTGCCGGCAGCACGGTGCTGGTGCACGCGCGCCTGGTCGCAGTGTCGCCGGGCGACCCCCGGGATGCCCGTCCCGATCCCGTGCGCGCCAGGTCGGGCCTGCGCGGGCCGGCGGATCGTCAGCTGTCACGTCGGCCCGCGATGTACACGCCGCCGGCCGACCTCCAGACTGCTCGGCGGGCGCAGCGTCGGCTCCGTGCCGAGCTCGCGGGGTGGGCGGGGGTGTGCGGCGTGGGCCTGGCGAGGACGGGCGACGGCTACGTGCTGCGGGTCAACGTCACGGATGCGGGCGTCCGTCTGCCGACGCGGGTCGACGGAGTGGCCGTCGAGACGCGCAGCACGGGTCCCGTCACTGCGGCTGTCGCCGCTGCTGCGCTGTAGGCGCGAGCGGCCCGGCACGGCCGCGCTCGGTGCCGGAGGGGACCTTCTGCCCTACCTCCGGCTCGTGCGCGGGGCGAAGCCTGKAGAGGTGGGCGGCTCCCGTCGGGGAGACGACAGCGACCCACCGAGCGGAAGGGAGCAGGTGCCATGACACACACCTGGAAGGTCGCGATCTACCTGTTCGACGCCGACGACGCGAGGCATGACACGGGAGTCACGAAGGCGCACGCGGTGCTCAGCACCTCGAGCGGCACCACGCTCGACGGGTACGGGCGTGCACGCCGCGCGCCTCGCGACGTCGACGTGCCGGAGATCGGCGAGGAGCTCGCCGCTGCCCGCGCGCTGCGCAACCTGGCGGACCGGCTGCTGTCGGCGACCTCGGACGACATCGAGGCCATCGAGCACGACGACGTGCAGCTCGTCCACCTCCGGCCATGACCAGCCGCACGGCGGTGCTCGGCAGCGACGGATGGTGCACAGTGGCGTCATGGCCCCCATCCGGGTGTTCCTGCTGGACGACCACGAGGTCGTCCGCCAGGGCCTGCTGCGCCTGATCGAGGCCGAGGCCGACATGACGGTCGTGGGCGAGGCGGCATCGGCCCACGAGGCCCTCGCGCGGATCCCGCGCGCGGACGCCGACGTCGCCCTGCTGGACGTGCGCCTGCCCGACGGCAGCGGCGTCGAGGTGTGCCGCGAGCTCGCGTCGCTGGCCCCCGGTGTGCGCTGCCTCATGCTGACCTCGTACGAGGACGACGAGGCACTCCTCGCCTCGATCACGGCCGGCGCGGCCGGCTACGTGCTGAAGGAGATCCGTGGCCCGCAGCTCCTCGACTCCATCCGGGTCGTCGCGGCGGGGCGGTCGCTGCTGGATCCCGCAATGACCAGCCGGGTCCTGGAGCGCGTCCGGGAGTCGCACCGCCACGACGCCCGGCTGGACCTGCTCACCGCGCAGGAGAGCGCGGTGCTCGACCTCATCGGAGAGGGACTGACCAACCGGGAGATCGCCGACCGGATGTTCCTCGCGGAGAAGACCGTGAAGAACTACATCTCCAGCCTGCTGGCCAAGATCGAGGTGCGCGGCAGGACGCAGGCGGCGCTGTTCATCGCCGAGCAGCACCGGGCGCAGCCGGCCGCGACCGATCTCAGACCGGCGGGACGGGACGAGGGTCGGTCATCCGGTGCGCACCGGGGCCCACCGGGTGCAGCCCCTCCAGGATCCCGCTGAGCCCGACCCCCCAGGCACGGGCGCGGTCGAGCTCTCCGTCGCGCAGCGGACCCTTGATCCCCGTCACCCAGAAGCTCTCCGACTCCGCCGTCAGCTGGAAGCCCGCACGTCGCAGGGCCCGCATGGCGCCGGCCGCCGCGGAGCCGGGGACGTGCGGCGAGTGGATGCGCGTGTCGAACGTCGCGGCGTACACCACGCGCTCGGGAGGGTCGAGAGCCGCGAGCCAGTCGCGCAGGCCGATCGTCGGCTCTGCCGGGGTCGTCCCGGCCTGCGCCTGTGCGTCGGCGCGCGTGGCCGGCCGGCTCATGCCGAACGCCTGGGTGGGGCCACCCACCACGAGCAGGTCGAGCTCGGGCGGCAGCAGGTGGGGTGCGCCCGTCACCTCCAGCAGGGCGACGTCGCGGACACGGCTGACGATGCCCTCCCAGACCGCGCGAGCCACCTGACCCGTGTTCCCGAACGACGACTCGAACACCACGAGTGCGCGCATCGCTGCCACCACCTTCGACTGGACGTGCCCCCATGCTCGTCGGTCGTCGTCCTCGGCCCCCAGGGCCGAAAGGCCCTACCTCCTCGGGGTGCCCGGCCGCGGTCCTATGCTCCGAGCATGGGTCTCGACGGGACCGACGCGACGACCGACGAGCGCCTCGACGCGCTGATGGGCGCGGTCGTGTCGATGTCCGCCGAGCTCGACATGGCGACCGTCCTCGACCGGCTCGTCGCGGCAGGGTGCCGCCTGACGGGCGCCCGCTACGGTGCGCTYGGCGTGCTCGCCCCGCACGGCGGGCTCCAGGAGTTCGTGCACCGCGGCATCGATCCCGAGACCGCGGAGCGGATCGGCCACCTGCCCGAGGGGCGAGGCGTGCTCGGGCACCTGATCTCGAGCCCGCAGCCGCTGCGCCTGCACGACCTGGCGCAGCACCCGTCGTCGGCCGGCTTCCCCGCGCACCACCCCCCGATGCACACGTTCCTCGGCGTCCCCGTGCGGGCGCGGGGGGTTGTCTTCGGCAACCTCTACCTCACCGACAAGGCCGGCCCGGGCGGCGAACCCGCCGACTTCACGGCACGCGACGAGCAGGTCGCCGTCGCTCTGGCCGCCGCCGCCGGTGTCGCCGTGGACCACACTCGCGCGTACCGGCTCGTCCGCGACCACGAGAAGTGGCTGGAGACAGCCGCAGCGTGCACAGGCACCCTGACCAGCGGGATACCTCGTGACGAGGCGGTCACCGCGGTGCTGGCACGCGTCCGGCAGAGCGCGGGCGCCCCCGTCGCCCGACTTCATGAGGACCTCGACGACCTCCCCGACGCCCTCTCGGCAGACCTCACCGCGAGCGGGGCGAACGTGCGCCGGCTGACCTCGCCGGACGCCCCGGACGCGGTCTGGGTCCTGACGCTGCCGCTGCGGGTCGGCGAGCGGTGGGTGGGCGCCCTCGAGCTCTCGTGGCCGGTCGAGAGCACACCCGGCGGTCCGCCGCTCAGCCTCCCGAGCGTCGTCGGCTTCGGCGAGCAGCTCGCGCTCGCGCTCGACGTCGCGGAGGCTCAGTCGGACCGCGCCCGCCTGGCGGTGCTGGAGGAGCGCGAGCGGATCGCGCGGGACCTGCACGACATGGTCATCCAACGGCTGTTCGCGATCGGGCTCGACGTGCAGCGCGCCGCCCAGGACGCGGTGCGGCCCGATGTGGCGCACCGGCTCGACGCGGCCGTCGACGACCTGGACGAGACGATCAAGGACGTGCGGACCACGATCTTCCGGCTGGGCGCGCGCGGGCGGTCGGCGGACATCGGCCTCCGGCAGCGGATCGACACCGAGGTCGTCAACGCCCGGCAGAGCCTCGGCTTCCTCCCTCACCTCCGGACCGACGGCGTCACGGCCACCGTCCCCGACGACGTGGGCGACGACGCCGTCGCCGTGGTCCGAGAGGCCCTCGCCAACGTCGCGCGGCACGCCCGCGCGCACGAGGTGGTGGTCCGCGTCTCGGTCGGCCCCGACCTGGTGGTCGAGGTGCAGGACGACGGCGTCGGCATGCCGGCGCAGGCCGCCGCGCTGAGCGGCCTGCGCAACCTGGAGCACCGGGCTGCGGTCCGTGGCGGCACGCTGCGCCTCACCGCGCTGCGGGACGGGGGCACGCACGTGCAGTGGTCGGTGCCGCTGCCGGGTCGGGACCATCGACCCTGACGGGCCGGCGCCGGCGGGGGCGACCGTGGAGGTGCGCGGGCAACCGTGCCCGACGCGGTCGAGGTGAGGAGTCACCATGAAGGCGCTCGTGTTCCACGGTCCCGGCAGCATCGCCTGGGAGGAGGTCCCGGACGCGCGCCTGGTCGAGCCGACCGACGCCGTCGTCCGGATCGACACCACCACCATCTGCGGCACCGATCTCCACATCCTGCACGGCGACGTCCCCGCGGTCACGGACGGCCGGGTGCTCGGGCACGAGGGCGTCGGCACGGTCGTCTCGGTCGGCGACGGCGTCCGCAGCCACGCGCCCGGCGACCGCGTGATCATCTCCTGCATCAGCGGCTGCGGCGTCTGCGCCTACTGCCGAGCCCAGAACCCGTCGCACTGTCTCGCTGCCGAGGGCGCGTCGGGCATCGGATGGATCCTCGGCCACCTCATCGACGGCACCCAGGCGGAGCTCGTGCGCGTCCCCTTCGCGGACAGCTCGCTGCACCACCTGCCGCCGGGCGTGCCGGACGAGCTGGCGGTGCTGCTGTCCGACATCCTGCCCACCGGGTTCGAGATCGGTGTGCGGTACGGCGGCGTCCAACCGGGCGACACCGTCGCCGTGGTCGGTGCTGGGCCCGTCGGGCTCGCCGCCATCGCGACCGCCGGGCTCTACGGCGCTGCTCAGGTGGTCGCGATCGACCGCGACCACCACCGTCTGGACGTCGCCAAGCGGTTGGGCGCGTCGCTCACCGTCGATCCCTCCGACCCGGACTGGAAGGACCAGGTCCTCGCGCAGACGGACGGCACCGGGGTCGACGTCGCGATCGAGTGCGTCGGCATCCCCGAGACGTTCACGATGTGCACCGAGCTGGTCCGCCCGGGCGGGCACGTCGCGAACGTCGGCGTCCACGGCCGGCCCGTCGAGCTGGCGCTGCAGGACCTCTGGATCCGGAACGTGACGATCACGACCGGCCTGGTCAACACGACGACGCTGCCGATGCTGCTGCGCCTCGTCGCGGCCGGCAAGCTGCCCGTCGACGCCTTCGTCACCCACCGGTTCGCGCTGTCGGACATCCTCGACGCGTACCGGACGTTCGGGCAGGCGGCGCAGACCCAGGCGCTCAAGGTCGTCCTGACCCGCTGACGACGCGCGAAGGGCCCGGCTCTCGTCGAGCCGGGTCCTTCTGCGTCGGCGACCTCGACACCCTGCCGATCGTCCAGGGCTCGGGTACCGACGCCAGGAGGCGATCCGTCACCTGCATCGCACCGGTGGCGGCCGCCCCGGGACACGTCGTGTCACCCGTCGTCGTGCACCACCATGACCGGGCACGTCGCCTCGCGCACCACGGCGGCGCTCACCGAACCCAGCAGCATGCCGCGGAAGCCGCCCAGACCACGTGACCCCACGACCAGCAGGGCGGCGCCGCGAGCCAGACCCGTCATCGCGTGGGCAGGGTCGTCGTCGACCAGCGCCAGCTCGACGCCGAGCCCGGGATTCTCGGCGCGCAGCGAGTCGGCGACCAGCAGGGCCGCCTTGTGGGTCGGGTCGTTCTCGTCGTCGGTCGCGAGCGGCGGCACGCTCCCGCGCCCGAACGGGTCCGGGATCATCGGGCGCGCGTGGACGACGGTGAGGGACCGGCCGCGCATCCATGCCTGGTGCGCGGCCGTGTGCGCGGCCGCGACGGACGACGACGAGCCGTCGACGCCGACCAGGACCGGTGCGCCCGGGTCGGTGGGGTGGGCGGGGTCGGACCGGACGACGGCGACCGGGCAGCGGGCGTGCGCCGCGACGTGCACCCCGGTGGACCCGGTCTGTCCTCGGCCGGACGGGAGGTTCGCGCCGACCACGACCAGCTGCGCGTCCTGGCTCATCTGCCGCAGGCACGGCACGACGTGCCCATGGGTCACCCGGACCTTCACCGCGAGCCGGGGATGACGCGCCTCGAGCCGAGCCCGCTGGTCCTCGAGGTACTGCTCGACCTCGCCGTCCGCCTCGATGCCGCCGACGATCGGGTACCAGCTCCAGGCCGTCGCCTGCCAGGCGTCGTCGACCGCGCGCACCAGCAGGACGTCCGCCCGGCGCCGGACCGCCTCCCCCACGCCCCACTCGAGCGTGTGCGGGCTACGGGACGAGCCGTCGAGTGCGACGACCACCGGTCCCTCGGTGCGCATGAGGCGCCTCCTCGCTCCTCGCGTCCGCGCCACAGCGTCGGCCGCGCTGGTTTCCAGCGTCGTCGGCCGCCGGCTCCCCGTCCTAGGACCTCGGTCCCTGATCAGGAGTGGCGACGCGGGACCTTCGGCCCTGTGTCGGCCTTCGCCGTGCGCGACACCGTGAACTCATCGGAGTTCCCCACCCGGTCCCCTTCGAGGGACCCGCACATGAAGGAGAGCAGGGCCATGGCCACCATCCATCCCGAGGCCAGGACCTCGGTGCATCCCGCCGTCCTCGTCGAGGACGACGTCGTGACGTCCGCGACGGGCCGCCGTTGGCTCGCCGCCACCCGCCTCGCTACGGGGTTCATCTTCCTGTGGGCGTTCCTCGACAAGACCTTCGGTCTGCACTACAGCACCGGCGCCGCCGTCGCGGGGGGCGACCCGAGCCTCGCGTGGATCAACGGCGGAGCCCCGAGCCAGGGCTTCATGCAGTTCGGCACGGTCGGGCCGCTCAAGGACACCTTCGCGTCGACCGCGAGCGTGGCGACGGACTGGTTGTTCATGCTGTGCCTGCTGGGCGTCGGCGTCGCCGTGATGCTCGGCATCGGACTGCGCATCTCGGCCGTGGCCGGCTCCGTCCTGATGGCCCTGATGTGGGCCGCCGAGTGGCCCCTCCTGCAGGGGTCCACCAACCCCCTGGTGGACTACCACGTGATCTACGCGCTGGTCCTCATCGTGTGCGCGACGCTGTTCGCGGGCGACACCTGGGGCCTGGGCCGACGGTGGGCGCGCCTCCCGCTCGTCCAGCGGTTCCGCTGGCTGCGTTGATCCGCACGACCCGGAGCGGCGTCTCGATCAGCGAGGCGTCGCTCCCGCACGTGCCGGCACCGTCGACGACCTCAGCCACCGGCTCGCCGCGGTCACCTCGGCCAGTCCGACGGTGAAGAACACCCACTGCACCGGGGACCCCCAGCCGATCATCGGCAGCTGGGCGAGGACCCAGCCCGTGAGGACGAGACCGACCCCGAGCGCGGCGCGCGGTGCTCGCGGGGATCGGCGCAGGCCCAGTACGAGCGCGGCAGCCTGCGGCACGGCCACGCACGACGCGAGGGCGGCCGCGGGCAGCAGCGGCCCCTCGACGAACGGCAGCTGGGCGACGAGCGGCTCGAACTGGCCCGACACGAAGCCCTGGACGCCGGCGACCGCCCCGGCCGCGGTCGCGCCCTCGAGGACCAGGCTCCAGCGTCGGGCGGCGGTGCTCTGTCGTGTCCTCACGTCTCGAGCCTGTGGCGGAACCGCGCGCTCGGGCCAGGGCACAAGGTCCTGGCGTGCCGGAGCCGTTCACGTGTGCCCGGCTAGAACGCGGTGTACCCGCCGTCGGCGACGAGGACGGAGCCCGTGACGAACGACGACGCGTCGCTGGCCAGGAACACGACGGCGGGCGCGAGCTCCTCGACGCTGCCGTAGCGCTGCATCGGCGCGTCGTCGATCCAGTTCTGCCGGTACGCCGGGTCGTCGACCGGGGACATCTCGGTCTTGATGTAGCCGGGCGCGAGGGCGTTGACCCGGACGCCGTACGGTCCCCACTCGGCCGCGAGGCTGCGGGTCAGGTGGTGCACGGCCGCCTTGGACGCGTTGTAGGCGGGCTGCCACTGCGGCCGGTTGACGATCAGGCCGGACATCGAGCCGATGTTGATGATCACGCCCGAGCGCTGGTCGACGAAGGTCCGCCCGAAGACCTGCGAACAGCTCCACAGCGCGTCGAGGTTCACGTCCATGACGCGCCGCCACTCCTCGGGCGTGACGTCGAGCGCGGGCGCGTGGACGCAGGTGCCCGCGTTGTTGACCAGGATGTCGACCCGGCCGAAGCGCGCCAGCGTGCTCTGCAGGACGTTCTCGACGTTCGCGCGCTCGGTGATGTCGGCGGCGAAGAACGCGCAGTCGATGCCGCGCGACTCGAGGTCGGCGACGACCCCAGCCGCCGCGTCAACGTCGCGGCCGACGAGAGCGATCGAGGCTCCGGCGTCACCGAGGGCACCGGCGAACCCCTCACCGAGCCCGCGCGTGCCGCCGGTGACCACCGCGACGCGTCCCTCGAGAGAGAACCGATCCATGGTGCTCATGGGCTTCGCCTTCCGGTCGTGAGTGTCCTGGCGGCGGAGTGGTCTCGCGCCGCTCGCACGACCTGAGTACACCCGCCAGGCGTCGTTCGGGGCGGTTTCCGACCACACGGACGACGACTCACCGGCGGCGAGCCGTCAGTCCCGTTCCTCGAGCACGGCCAGGTCGCGTTCGGCGTAGCTCCGGTGCCACCACTCCTCGTTGAGCACGACCCGGAGGCACTGTCGCGGGGTCAGGACCTCGCCCTCGTCGGGCCACCCCGGACCGACCAGCGGCTCGCCGGGCACGTCGAGCTGCTCGTCCGTCAGGCCGTCGACGACGCCCCGCACCAGGGCCATCGCGTCCAGGCGCACCGCGAGGGCGTCGTCCAGCGCCGGTCGCACCTCCCGGTCGTGCGGGACGCCGTCCCGGGGTTCCATCTGGTCCCACGGCAGGGACAACGGGTGCCACGGCCTCGGGTCGCCGACCACTCCCCGCCCGACCCACGCCTGAGAGGCGAAGGCGAGGTGCCGGAGCGTCTGGATGAAGGACCACTCGTCGGCGACCGACTCGTGGAGCTTCTCCTCGGGCAACGCGCGTGCCCGGACCACCGTCTCCGCCCACAGCCGCTCGTTCACGTCCCACGCCTGGCGAAAGCCGTCCGCCGTGATCGGGCTGAACAGCGCGCGCTCGGGATGTCGGCGATCGAGCTCGGCCTCGACCAGAGGCACCACGTCGACCCCGTTGACCACCAGGCTCTCGATCTCGCCGTCGATCGTCGTGCCCGAGACCTCGATGTCCCGCATGACCACGCCGTGCAGCGCGACCGCACGGAACGTGGAGCCCGTGAAGTCGACCCTGCTGAACCGGGAGCCCGTCATGTCGACGTTCTCGAGCACCGTCCCCTGCTGATCGTCGAAGTCCATGCCTCGCACCGTAGGACCGAGGTACGACACGCGGCCCCTGCAGCGTCGACGACAGAGCCCCTGCGGTCGCGAGCCCCTGCCAGCGGGCGGATCATCGACGACAGGCGTGCGGAGCCGATGCGACGTCCCGCCTCACGGACTCAGGCAGCGGGGCCCTCGGCGCCACATCTCGAGGTGCGCGATGAGCGAGTCCCTACCTGACCAGACCGGCACCCCCTCGGGTGCGGAGCAGGACACCGACGTCGAGGAGCTCGCGGAGCACGGCGGCGTCGGCATCTCGGCCGGAGAGCCGTCCACGTTCGAGCCGGAGGAGGACCCCGACGCGGTCGAGGACGCCGAGCCGGGGTCCTGAGCGGCGCGCGATGATCACCTCCGAGGTCGCCGACCGCGTCTACCGGCTCGATCACGCGTTCGTGAGCTGCTACCTGGTCGAAGAGGAGGGCCGGGTGCTGGTGGTCGACGCGGGGCTGCCCGCGATGTGGCCGCTGCTCGCCGGCGCCCTGCGCGAGCACGGCCTGCGCCCCGAGTCCGTCGCCGCCGTGGTGCTGACGCACGCCCACTTCGACCACCTGGGCTTCGCGGCGCGCGCGCAGACCGCACGCGGGGTCGCCGTCTGGGCGCACGTCGACGACTTCACGATCGCCGAGCACCCGTACCAGTACGCGCACGAGAATCCTCGGGCCGCGTACCCGATCCGGCACCCGCGCGCCTTGCGGATCCTGACCGCGATGGCCGTCGCGGGCGCACTGCGCGTCCCCGGGGTCCGGGGGCTGAAGCCCTTGCCGCCGGGCCGGGAGCTCGACCTTCCCGGCTCCCCCGTCGTCGTGCCGACGCCCGGGCACACGGCCGGCCACTGCGCCCTGCACCTCCCGGGCCGCGACACCGTGCTCAGCGGCGACGCGCTGGTCACACTCGATCCYTACACCGGCGCGCGAGGCCCGCAGATCGTGGCGGGCGCCGCGACGGCCGACAGTCGCCAGGCGCTCGCCTCGCTCGACGCATTGGCCGCGACCGGGGCGAGGTCGGTCCTGCCCGGCCACGGCGAGCCGTGGACCGCGGGCGTCGCGTCGGCGGTCGACGAGGCTCGTCGTCGGGGAGCGCACTGAACCCGCACCACGCGCTGCGTGCCGGCCGCCGTCGTGTGATCCCGGCTGTGAGGCTCGAGCGGGCGGCCAGGGCTCGTCGAGCGGAGGCGCTGTGACGACCGACCTCATCATCGGCACCGACTGCGCCCGGGATCCCACTCACCGTCTGGCACCCGTTCCTGCGCGCGGCCTGCTAGCTGCGGCACGGCGAGCTCGCCGTGCGGTCGCTGTCGCCCGGTGTCGGCGTGCGCGGCAAGGCCCGGTGGGGTGACGTGCGGTACAGCGTGACCGTCCACGTGCTGCCGAACGGAGTCGGTCGCCGAGCTCGGGCTCGCGGCCGACCTGGCACGTAGCGCGTGAGCACGGTCCGCCTACTGGCGCGCCATCGCGACCCGCATCCGCTCGTCCGGATCGATGACGTGGTCGTGCTCGTCGTCCCCGAGGTCGATCTGCACCCAGTGGATCTTCCCCGTGAAGCGGCTGGTGGCGGCCGTGTAGTCGGCGCTGACCGTCGTGCCGGACTCGTAGCCGATGTCGGTCGTCTCGTCGGCCGAGAAGACCATCGGCTGCGTCATGGCGACGCGCCCGCCGCCCACCGGCTCGCCGTCGTGGAAGAGAGTGACGTCCCCGCCCTTGGCGAGGCCTCCCCCGTCGTAGGCGAACTCGACCCGCACCTGGTGCGTGCCGGCCGGGACGGGCCGGTCAGCGACCACCGAGAACTCATGGATGCCGAGGACGTTGTACAGGAACGTGAGGCTGCCGTCCTTCACGTAGAAGCTCCAACCCCCGAACCGGCCCCCCTGCGCGATCACGACGCCCTGTGCCCCGGCCTCGGGCACCTCGACCTCGGCAGTCACGGAGAACGACTTGTTCTTGATGCTGACGACGCTGTTCTCCGACAGCCGTCCCATGCCGGGGAAGAACCGCTGGGAGCTCCCATGGATCAAGGTCGGCCGCCCGGCCATCGAGGGCTCGAGGCGCTCGCCGGTGCGGTCGTCCAGCGGGAGGACGTTGTACTTGGTGGCCTCGATCAGCCACAACCGCTGCAGCGTCGCCAGCATCTCCGGATGCTCCGCGACGACGTCGCGCGCCTGGCTGAAGTCGGTGCTGCCGTCGTAGAGCTCCCAGACGTCGTCGTCGAATGCCGCCAGGTTCCCCCCGACCATGACCCAGGGTGTCTTGTGCTTGGTCACGGCACTCCAGCCGCGGTGGTAGATCCCGCGGTTCCCGAACATCTCGAAGTACTGCAGGTCGTGCCGCTCCGCGGTGTCGGGCTCGTTGAACGTGTAGAGCATCGACGTGCCCTCCATCGGAGACTGCTGCACGCCGTTCACCGTGGTCGGCTCCGGCAGTCCCGCCGCCTGCAGGATGGTCGGGGCGATGTCGATGACGTGCGTGAACTGCGTCCGGAGCCCCCCGGTCTCGGTGATCCCCGCCGGCCAGTGCACGACCGTCCCGTTGCGCGTGCCGCCCCAGTGCGACGCCACCTGCTTGGTCCACTGGAGGGGCGAGTTCATCGCCCAGGCCCAGCCCACGGCGTAGTGGTTGTACGACGAGGGCGACCCGAGCTCGGCCATCTTGCTCAGCAGGAACTCGGGCGTCTCCAGGGCCGCCATGCCGTTGAAGTTGGCCATCTCGTTGAACGCGCCGTTGACCGTGCCCTCCGCCGACGCCCCGTTGTCGCCGATGATGTAGTAGACGAGCGTGTCGTCGAGCACCCCCAGGTCCTCGAGCGCGTCGATCAGCCGACCGACGTGGTGGTCGGTGTGCTCGAGGAAGCCGGCGTAGACCTCCATCTGGCGCGCCAGCACGGGCTTGAGCTCGTCGGGCATGTCGTCCCAGGCCGGGATCTCTGCGTGCCGCGCGGTCAGCTCGGTGCCCTCCGGGACGACGCCGAGCTCCTGCTGCCGGGCGAACGTCCGCCCGCGCTGCACGTCCCACCCGTCGTCGAACTGCCCGGCGTACTTCTCGATCCACTCCGGTGGGACGTGGTGCGGCGCGTGCGTCGCGCCCGGGGCGAAGTAGACGAAGAAGGGCTTGTCCGGCATGAGGGCCTTCTGCTGGCGCACCCAGCTGATGGCGTGGTCGGCCAGGTCCTCGGTCAGGTGATAGCCCTCCTCGGCCGTCGCAGGTGGCTCGACCGGCGTGGTGCCCGAGTACAGCGCCGGGTCCCACTGGTTGTTCTCCCCGCCGATGAACCCGTAGAACGTCTCGAAGCCCCCACCGCCGGACGGCCATGCGTCGAACGGACCCATCGGCGACGACTGCCAGACGGGGACCTCGTGGCACTTGCCGAACTGCGCCGTGGAGTACCCGTTGAGCTTGAGCGTCATGGCCAGCGGAGCCTTGGTGTTCGGGCGCAGCGAGCTGTTGCCGGGCGCCGACGTCGCCGTCTCGGTGATGCTCCCCATGCCGACCGAGTGGTGGTTGCGCCCCGTGAGCATCGCCTGCCGGGTGGGAGCGCACAGCGCGGTGGTGTGGAACCGGTTGTACCTCAACCCTCCGGCGGCGAGCCGCTCGGCCGTCGGCGTCGCGCACGGGCCACCGAACGCGCTCGAGGCACCGAAGCCGACGTCGTCGAGCAGCACGATCACGACGTTGGGCGCACCCTCGGGGGGCCGCAGCGGCTCGATGGGCGGGAACGACGTGTCGGGATCCTTCGCGTCGTACGTGGTGAGGCCGGGAGCCGGCCGGTCCGGGATGGGCAGCGTCCCACGCGCGTGTCGGTCGACAGTCATGACGGGTGTGCTCCTCCAGGCGGGGCGGGACAGATGTGCCCGCGGGGCGACGAACGGTCTCCTTCCGCTCATGCTGTGTCGTCGCCGGGTCGCCAGGCTCACCCGGGCGACGGCTCACCCGGGTGATCCCGCCCCCGTCAGGTGACGCAGCGGAAGCCGACGTTGCCTGCGGAGGAGTCGGGCGAGCTCGAGCTGCGGGAATCGACGCGGTACCGGAAGCAGTACGACTCGTGGCACAGGTACGACCCGCCTCGCATGACGCGCTGGGTGCCGTCCGAGGGTCCCACCGGGTCGGTGACCGGCGACTTGCGATAGGAGTCGACGGCGAACCAGTCGTGGCACCACTCCCAGACGTTGCCCGTGGTGTTGTGCAGCCCGTACCCGTTCGGAGGAAACGCGCCCGCAGGAGCCGTCCCCAGGTAGCCGTCGTCGAGCGTGTTCCGACCGGGGAACACCCCTTGCCACACGTTCATCCGGTGCTCTCCACCGGGCTCGCGCTCGTGACCCCACGGGTAGTGCGCGCCCTCGCGGCCGCCGCGGGCCGCCCGCTCCCACTCCGCCTCGGACGGCAGGCGGGCGCCGGTCCAGGCGGCGAACGCCGAGGCGTCGGACCAGCTGACGTGCACAACCGGGTGGTCCGAGCGGTCGCGGACGTCCGACTGCGGTCCCTCCGGATGTCGCCAGTCCGCGCCCTCGACCAACCGCCACCACGGCGCCGCGGCGACGCCCTGCGTGGGTGGGAAACCGTCCGGCAGCAGACCCGCGAAGACGAAGGACGAGCCGAACGCCTCCGCCTCGGTCCGGTAGCCCGTCGCGTCCACGAACCCCGCGAACTGCTCGTTGGTCACCGCGGTGCGCATGATCCGGAACGGCCGCAGATCGACGACGTGAGCCGGTCCCTCACTGTCCGACGCGTAGCCGTCAGGACCGTCGTGCCCCATCACGAACTGTCCGCCGGGAACCTCGACCATGCTGTCCAGGACGGACGTACGGAGAGCGGCCGTGCCCTCCCGCGAGACGCGGGGAGCACCCAAGGTGAGCGACGTCGGGACGTGGGAGTGCGGGGCGCCCGGAGCGCAGCACGGATGCTCGATGGTCACGGCCCTATCCTTGCGGCAAGCCGCCCCGAGCGGGTCGATGGCGGCTCACCGGCGCCCGGCGGCCTCCAGAACGTCGTGGACCTGGCCGAGGAGCTCCGAACCCCTGCATCCAGCCCGCACCCTCGACCGATCGGTGGAGGCACAGGTCCACCGGCACAGCGGCCGGCTGGTCGATGTGGGCCGGGCACGCCCTTGGGCACCGTGGACGCATGACATCAGTGATCGAGGTGCAGCAGCTGCACAAGAGGTACGGCGACATGGTCGCCGTGGACGACGTCTCGTTCGCGGTCGACGAGGGCGAGATCTTCGGGATCCTGGGCCCGAACGGCGCGGGCAAGACGACCACCGTCGAGTGCGTCGAGGGTCTGCGGCAGCCGGACGGCGGGTCGGTCCGGGTGCTCGGGCTCGTCCCGGGTCGGGACCGGGCGGAGCTCACGCAGCAGCTCGGGGTCCAGCTGCAGGACGCAAGGCTGCAGGACCGGCTGCGCGTCGACGAGGCGCTCGAGCTGTACCGGTCGTTCTACCGCGAGCCCGCTGATGCGGACGACCTGCTCCACGCCCTCGGGCTGTACGAGGTCCGTCGCACGAGGTTCGGCAAGCTCTCGGGCGGCCAGCGCCAGCGGCTGTCCATCGCTCTCGCGCTCGTCGGCAACCCGCGGGTCGCGGTGCTCGACGAGCTCACGACGGGCCTCGACCCGCGGGCCCGCCGCGAGGCGTGGCGGCTGATCGCGCAGGTGCGGGCGCGCGGCGTCACCATCGTCCTCGTCACCCACTTCATGGAGGAGGCCGAGCGGCTCTGCGACCGCGTGGCGGTGATCGACCGCGGCCGCGTGGTGACCGTCGACAGCCCGGCCGCGCTGGCGGCGCGCGCCGCGCGGGACCTCGGCGTCGAGCGGGCCAGCCTCGAAGACGCGTTCGTGGCGCTGACGGGACAGGGTTCCGATGTCGACTGAGGCCGTCCGGCGGTTGACCGCCACCGAGCTCGTCCTGTTCCTGCGCGACAAGACCGGCCCCGTCTTCGGGCTCGCGTTCCCCGTCGTGCTGCTGTCGATCTTCGGCAACCTCGACTTCTTCACCGACCCCTCCCACGGGTTCGACGGCCAGCCCCTGCTCGTCGTGTACGTCCCGATCCTCGTGTGCTTCGTCGTCGCCATGCTCTCGCTCAACACGGTCCCGCCGACGCTTGCCGGCTACCGGGAGCAGGGCGTCCTGCGCCGCCTGCGGACGACTCCCGTCGGCCCGGCACGCGTGCTCATTGCGCAGCTCGTCGTCTGCTTCGGGTCGGCGCTGGTCGCCGTCGCGCTGCTGCTCGCGGTCGCGCGCATCGCGTTCGACGTGCCGCTGCCCCGCGACCCCGTCGCGTTCGCGCTGACCACGGTGCTCGCCGCGCTCGCGCTCATCGGGATCGGGCTGCTCGTCGCCGCGGTCGCGCCGACCGCCAAGGCCGCGAACGCCGCCGGGTCGCTGCTCTTCTACGTGCTCACCTTCTTCGCCGGGCTCTGGTTGCCGCTCGCCGCGATGCCGGAGACGCTTCGACGTGTCAGTGAGGCGACGCCGCTGGGCGCGGCGGTCCAGGCTCTGAGCGAGGCGACCCAGGGAGAATGGCCGTCATCCGGGCAGCTCGCGCTGCTGGCGGGCTACGCGGTGGTCAGCGCCGCGCTCGGGATCCGGCTGTTCCGATGGGAGTAGTGATGCGGCACCCCATGCCCATGGAGGTCATGGACGACACGGCGAGACGACTCCTGCCGGTCGTCAGCGTGGCGCCGTACGCGCTGCTGGCGGTTGTGGGGGCCGTCACGTCCCTGCCCCATCCCGACGACGCCGCCCGCGCCAACCTCGGCCTGTGCCTGCTCGCTGCGCTCTGGGTCCTGTGGTTCTACACGCTGCACCCGTCGTGGCGGGTCCGGCGTGTGCCGATGGCGATCTTCTTCACGGGCTTCGTCGCGATCCTGCTCGTGCTCGTGCTGCGACAACCGGCGTTCGGTTTCGTCACGCCGGCCGCCTACCTCTTCGCGTTCGGTCTGCTGCCGTGGCCCTGGCGGCTGGTCGGCGTCGGATCCGTCGCCTTCGTCGCGGGTGTCGCCCAGGCATCGGGCATCCCCGCGTCGGACGCCGCGGGCTGGGCGCTGCACGCGGGGATCATCGCGATCAACGTGGTGCCGTTCTGCGCGTGGGCCTGGCTCGACTGGCGCAACGACGAGGCACGTGACCAGCGGGAACGGACGGTGGCACAGCTGGAGGCGTCCCATCGCGCGCTCGAGGTGACGCTCGCGGAGAACGCCGCGCTGCACGACCGCCTGCTGGCCCAGGCCCGTGAGGCAGGGGTGCGCGACGAGCGGCAACGGATGGCCGGCGAGATCCACGACACCCTCGCGCAGGGCCTGATCGGCATCGTCACCCAGCTGCAGGCCGCGGAGCAGGCGGCCGACGACCCCGATCGGTGGCACCGCCACGTCACGGCCGCGACCCGGCTGGCCCGTGAGAGCCTGGTCGAAGCCCGCCGATCGGTGGAGGCGCTGCGTCCCGAGGCCCTGCGCGAGGCCCGGTTGGGCGACGCCCTCGAGTCCGTCGTCCGCACCTGGTCGAGCCGGGAAGGCATCCCGGTCGAGGTGACGACCACGGGTGACGAACGGCCGCTGCGTCCCGCGACCGAGCTCGCGCTCCTGCGCACCGCTCAGGAGGCGTTGGCCAACGTCGCCGCCCACGCCGACGCCGGCCGGGTCGGCGTGACGCTCTCCTACCTCGACGGCCAGGTCGCGCTCGACGTCCGCGACGACGGCCGCGGGTTCGACCCGGTCCGTCCTCCCGCGTCGGCCGGAGGCTTCGGACTGGTCGCCATGCGACAACGGATCGAGGCGCTCTCCGGCACCCTGCAGGTCGAGTCCGAGGCCTGCACCGGCACGGCCATCTCCGCGGCAGTCCCCGCATGATCACGCTGCTGGTGGTCGACGACCATCCGGTCGTCCGCAACGGGCTCACGGGCATGTTCGCCAGCGACCCTGAGTTCGAGGTCGTCGGGGAGGCCGGCGACGGCGCCGAGGCCGTCCGCCTGGCCGTCGCCCTCGACCCCGACGTCATCCTCATGGACCTGCGGATGCCCGACGGGGACGGCGTCACCGCGATCGGCGAGCTCACGCGCCGCAAGGTGGCGAGCCGCGTCCTCGTGCTGACGACGTACGACACCGACAGCTACGTCGTGCCCGCGATCGAGGCCGGTGCGACCGGCTACCTGCTCAAGGACGCGCCGCGCGACGAGCTGCTCCGCGCCGTGCGCGCCGCCGCGCGCGGCGAGTCGGTCCTCGCGCCCGCCGTGGCGGGACGCCTGATGAACCGCGTGCGGACGCCGGCGGCCGGCCCGCTCAGCCCGCGGGAGCTCCAGGTGCTCGAGCTGGTCGCCGGGGGTCGCACCAACCAGGAGGCCGCGGCGGAGCTGTTCATCAGCCAGGCGACCGTCAAGACGCACCTGCTCACCATCTACGCGAAGCTCGGCGTCGGCGACCGGGCCGCCGCGGTCGCGGAGGCGTTCCACCGGGGACTGTTCACGCCGAAGGGGTGACCGGGCCCGCAGGGCCGCGCCGCTCTGACATTCTCTGGCTGAGCCGGGCCGGGTAGTTTGCCGGGATGAAGCCGATCCACGTCGGCCTGATGGCCGACCCCGCGGCGCCCACCGACATCGCCCGCCCGATGAGCGACTTGAGAGCGCCATCGGGGAACGGCCAGGGCCCGTGGGACGTCGAGGTCGTGAGCGAGCCGTTCACCACGGGGTCCGAGGACGTCGCCACCGCTATCGAGCGGCTGCAGGACCACGCGCGGCAACGCGGGTGGGATCTGGTGGTCGGGCTGACCGAGCTGCCGATCCGCGACGACGAGGGCACGTACATGCTGGTCATGACGGATCCGGGCCGACGGACGGCGGTGCTGTCGCTGCCGGCGCTCGGCGGGCTCCGGATGCACGCACGCACGCGCCACGCGGTTCGCGAGCTCGTGAGCGGGATGGCGGACACGGCGACTCCCGAGGAGCACCGTCTGCCGCTCCCCCGCCGCACCGGCCGCTCGCGACTTCTTCTGGGCATGGTGCTCGCCAATCGCCCGTGGCTCCTCGTGCCGGGGCTCAAGTCCGCGCTCGTCGCGGCCCTCGCGACCGGCGCCGTCGCGACGATCAACTCCACCGTGTGGCTCCTCGCGGGCTCCCTGTCGTGGTGGCGTCTGACGATCGCGACCATCGTCTCCATCGCGGCCGTCGTCGGGTGGCTGGTGATCGACGCCGGTCTGTGGGACCGCCCGGAAGACGGCTCGGCCGAGGCCCGGGAGAGGTCCCGGCTCTACAACACGTCGACCGTCATGACCCTGACGGCCGGAGTCCTGATCTGCTACGTCGGCCTCTACCTGGTGAACCTCGTCTGGGCACTGTTCGTCCTCGACCCGGGCGTGATGAGCGGCTACCTCGACTCCTCGCTCGGATACGGCGACCTCTTCGTGCTGGCCTGGTTCGTCGCGTCGGCGGCGACCGTCGGCGGCGGCCTCGGCAGCGGCCTGGAGTCGGACGAAGCGGTCCGAGCAGCCGCCTACTCGAAGCGCGAGGAGGAACGCCGCAACCGCCTCGCAGGCGACCGGACCTAGGACGCGTTCTCTTCGACCGAGCTGTCGATTTCGGCGAGGCTCGTCCGTCACAGTGGTGACAGGCACACGGAGCAGCCGCACAGGAGGAGCGACATGACGCAGTACGCCATCTACTTCCAGCAGCAGTGGGTCGGAGACCACTCGGCCGAGTGGTTCCAGACGCGCGTGGAGCCCAGCACCGCAGTCGTGCGTGACATGGAGGCCGCCGGGGTGCTGGTCTTCGCCGGCGGGCTCGACGAGGACATGGCGGACGCGTTCAGCGCCGACGCCACGAGCGGGACCGTCGTGATCACCGACGGCCCCTACACCGAGACCACCGAGTACCTGGGCGGGATCACCGTCATCGACGTGCCCGACCTGGAGACGGCCAAGATGTGGGCGGGCAGGGTCGCCGAGGGGTGCGGCTGGCCCCAGGAGGTTCGGGTCGTCAGGTAGGTCCCCGAGGTCTGACGCGTCGGCCGCACGGGTCGGCCGACGCGTCAGACGGCTGGACACGGACGGGCGGGACCGGTCCCGCGGGAGTTCGTTCGGCGCCTGCGTCCCGAGAGGCGCCCGACGGTGCACGGTGGCAGGCTCTATGGAGCGTTCAGCAGCGCGGCGCCCCCGGCTCCCCCCTCGAGGAGGTGCGCCCGTGCGAGCGATGGTCTACCGAGGTCCCTACAAGATCCGCGTCGAGGAGAAGGACGTCCCGCGGATCGAGCACCCGAACGACGCCATCGTCCGGGTAACGCTGGCCGCGATCTGCGGCTCTGACCTGCACCTTTATCACGGAATGATGCCCGACACCCGCATCGGGCACACGTTCGGGCACGAGTTCATCGGCGTCGTCGACCAGGTCGGCCCGTCCGTGCAGAACCTGTCGGTCGGCGACCGCGTGATGGTCCCGTTCAACGTGTACTGCGGATCGTGCTTCTTCTGCGCGCGGGGCCTGTACTCGAACTGCCACAACGTGAACCCGAACGCCACGGCGGTCGGCGGCATCTACGGCTACTCGCACACGACGGGCGGGTACGACGGAGCGCAGGCCGAGTACGTGCGGGTGCCGTTCGCGGACGTCGGCCCGCAGCGGATCCCGGAGTGGATGGACGACGAAGATGCGGTGCTGCTGACCGACGCGCTCTCCACCGGGTACTTCGGCGCACAGCTCGGCGACATCCACGAGGGTGACGTCGTCGTCGTCCTCGGCGCCGGCCCGGTCGGGCTGTTCGCCGCGCGGTCGGCCTGGCTGATGGGAGCCGGGCGGGTCATCGTCGTCGACCACCTCGACTACCGCCTGGAGAAGGCCAGGACCTTCGCGTACGCGGAGACGATCAACTTCGCGGAGCACGACGACCTGGTCGTCCTGCTCAAGAAGATGACCGACTATCTCGGCGCCGACGTCGTCATCGACGCCGTCGGTGCCGAGGCGGACGGCAACCTGGTGCAGCACGTCACGAGTGCCAAGCTCAAGCTGCAGGGCGGATCGCCCGTCGCGCTCAACTGGGCCATCGACTCGGTGCGCAAGGGCGGCACCGTCTCCGTGATGGGTGCCTACGGCCCCCTCTTCAGCGCCGTGAAGTTCGGCGACGCCATGAACAAGGGCCTGACGATCCGCACCAACCAGGCGCCGGTGAAGCGCCAGTGGCCGCGACTGTTCGAGCACATCCAGAACGGCTACCTGAAGCCGTCCGACATCGTGACTCACCGCATCCCCCTCGAGCACATCGCCGAGGGCTACCACATGTTCTCCGCGAAGCTCGACGGGTGCATCAAGACGCTCGTCGTGCCCGACGCGGCCTGAGGAGGCACGTCATGGCCTACACGTCCGAGAAGCCGCCGCTGGCCGAGTCGACCGACCAGCTGCGGGCCCGCATCCCCGGCTGGGGCGCCGACCTCGACCCCGCCGACCGCCCGGCGGTCCCCCGGGAGAGGTTCGACCTGGAGACCGGCGCCCACTGGGACTTCCCCGAGCGGCAGGAGGAGCTCGCCCCGCGGGAACGGTCGATCGAGCACGAGTTCCTGACGCCGGTGTTCGGCACGGCCCAACCCCTGCGCGGGCTGTCGGGCACGGTCCGCTCCTACGCGTACGAGCGGTACAGCGAAGGGCGCGCGGCGCACTGGCTGCTGCTGGTGCTCGGGGACCGGATCGACGCCCTCGAGCACCACGCGTCCTCGCTGCTCACCACGCGCCCCGACAACCCGGTCACCGAGACCGGTGTGCTCAGCGAGCGCCGTCGGCACGGTCTGCAGTCCCGGACGGAGGGCCACCGGGTCGACCGGGTGCACCAGCCGCTCGACCCGATCCTCGTCGGCGGCCCGTGGGTGCTCGCGGCGGTCGGAGGCATCGCCGCCGCGATGCTCGCCGGTCGGGCCGTGCGGGCGCTGCGCGTGCCGGGTCGGTGAACCCGGAGGGCGGGCTCGCCCGCTCCGCCCGGTCGACGGGCACGCGGCGCCAGGGCAGTCCGGACCCGCTCTGGCGGGGAAGCTCACCGCCGGTACTGCACGGGCGTCGAGGGAGAGGCGACAGCACTATGTCCGAGGCCGTCGGCCCTGTGGGACCACCGCACGCCGCCGCCGTGGACCGGGTGCCCGATCAGGGGCCGCGTCTCCACGGTCCCGGCCCCAGCGAACCTCGGTCCGGGAGCCAGTCACGTCGGCTTCGTGACGCCCTCGTCGGGCCGGGACTCCTCCCCCGCCCCTTCGGGACCTGGCCGTCCCGCGGCGCTGGTCCCCGTGCGCGTGGGCAGATGCGCTCGCTGCTGACCACGGTKCGGCTGGTCCGGGGCGTGACGGCGGGGACCCTTCTTCGCAGCGACGGGCGGACCCAGCCGTTGCCGGGCGTGGACGGCGACCCGCTGCTCGACGTCGGCTCGCCCGTGCTCGGCCTGGCCGGCGTGCGGATCGCCGGCGGCCAGGTGTACTCGTCCTTCCTCTGGCCACGGGGCGGCTGGCACGCGCCCGGCGGCCACTCGCGAGTCACCATCCTGGCCGCACCCGAGGACGCGCCCGTGCGGGTTACGGGCGTCGTTCTCCTCTCTGACGTGCCCGACCTGCACGGACTGACGCCGCGTGAGCTCGAGGTGCTCGGTCTCGTCGTCGACGGCTGCTCGAACCAGGAGATCGCTCGGACGATGGTCGTGGCGCAACGCACCGCCGCGGCCCACATCGAGCACCTGCTCGTGAAGCTCGGCGCGCCGACGCGGACGCTCGCGGCGGTACGCGCCGAGCGGGAGGGTCTCTATGTCCCGCGGTACCGGGGTTCGGGTGCGGCCAGCCGGCCCAGGTCCACAGCGGCCTGCTGAGCGGGCTCGATCCGACCCGAGATGGGCATGTCTACCGATACCGAGCGACGGTCGGCTCCGGGTGGACTGGACGGGAACCCCCGCCCCGACGGCGGGGCCAACCGTGACGAGGAGGCACCATGAAGGCGGTGGTCTACGAAGGGCCGCGACAGGTCAGCGCCAAGGACGTACCCGACGCACGGATCGAGCGGCCGACCGACGTGCTGGTGAGGATCACGTCGGCGAACATCTGCGGCTCCGATCTGCACATGTACGAAGGCCGGACCGACTTCGAGCCTGGCCGCTGGTTCGGGCACGAGAACCTGGGCCAGGTCGTCGAGGTGGGCGACGGTGTCGACAAGGTGCAGGTCGGCGAGTACGTCGTGCTGCCGTTCAACATCGCGTGCGGGCACTGCAAGAACTGTGAGCGCCAGCTGACGAACTACTGTCTGACCGCCCAGCCGGAGCCCCAGATGGCCGGCGCGGCGTACGGCTTCGCCGACATGGGCCCGTACGGCGGGGGTCAGGCCGAGCTGCTGCGTGTGCCGTGGGGCGACTTCAACTGCCTGCGGCTCGGGGAGGACGCCGAGCAGCGCCAGACCGACTACGTGATGCTCGCCGACATCTTCCCGACCGGATATCACGCGACCGAGATGGCCGGTGTGAAGCCCGGCGACCAGACGGTGATCTACGGCGCTGGACCCGTCGGGCTCATGGCCGCCCTCTCGGCGACCATCCGTGGGGCCAGCAAGGTGATGGTCGTCGACCGGCATCCCGACCGTCTGCGGCTCGCCGAGTCCATCGGGGCGATCGCCATCGACGACTCGAAGGTCGACCCGGTCCAGGCCGTCCTCGACCAGACGATGGGGCTCGGGGCCGACAACGGGTGCGAGTGCGTCGGGTACCAGGCCCATGAGCCCGACGGCGAGGAGCACGCCAACCTGACGATGAACCGGCTGGTCGCCTCCGTGCGGTTCACCGGGACGATCGGTTGCGTCGGGGTCTTCGTGCCTGAGGATCCCGGCGCCAGCGACGACCTGGCGAAGCAGGGCAAGCTCGCCTTCGACTACGGCATGTTCTGGTTCAAGGGCCAGCACATCGGCAGCGGCCAGGCGCCGGTCAAGAAGTACAACCGACAGCTGCGCGACCTGATCGCGGCGGGTAAGGCCGAGCCGTCGTTCATCGTGAGCCACGAGCTGCCCCTGGACCGGGCGCCGGAGGCCTACGAGCACTTCGACAAGCGGGACGACGGCTGGACCAAGGTCGTCCTGCACCCCACGATGGCGGGAGCGGGTGCGTGACATGGCAGATGTGCTGGACGGACGTCGGGTCGCCATCCTCGCGGCCGACGGTGCGGAGCGGGTCGAGCTGGAGCAGCCGCGCCAGGCGTTGCAGGACGCGGGCGCCCGCACCGTGCTCGTCTCCCTGCGCGGCGGCGAGATCCAGGCGCGCAACCACGACCTCGAGGACGCCGGCAGCTTCGGGGTCGACGAGGTCATCGACGCGGTGTCGGTCGACGACTTCGACGCGCTGCTCCTGCCCGGCGGGACCGTGAACCCGGACAAGCTCCGGATGGACGCCGGCGCGGTGCAGTTCGTCCGCAGCTTCGTCGAGTCCGGCAAGCCGGTGGCCTCCATCTGCCACGGCCCGTGGACCTTGGTCGAGGCCGGCGTGGTGCATGGTCGCCGGCTCACCTCGTGGCCCAGCGTGCGCACGGACCTGCGCAACGCCGGGGCCGAGGTCGTCGACGAGGAGGTCGTCACGGACGGCAACCTCACGACGAGCCGGTCCCCCGACGACCTGCCCGCCTTCTGCAACCGCATCGTGGTGGAGTTCGCCGGGGTGCCGCAGGCGGCCGGCTCCGGAGGTCGCGGATGATCCCTGGCCTCCCGGGCGCCGGAGGGGCATCCCTCTGGTGAGGGTCGACGACGGCGCGGCGGAGCGCCTGGCCAGCACGCGGACCACGATCCTGTCGTGGCGCCGCGTGCTGACCTGTCTCGGCGGTGGCCTCGTCGCGGCGACCCTCAGCGCCGTAGCCGGCGCGCCCGAGATCGCGGTGCTCGTCGGCTGGGTGGTTGCCGCGGGCGGCTTGCTGTTCTGGGCGTGGCGCGTCAGCTGGCCGCTCGACGCTCGCGGGACGAAGCGGCTGGCCGAGGAAGAGGGGCGCACGAGGGCCACCGACGCCGCCGTGCTCGGAGCGGCGGTGGTCAGCCTGGCGGCAGTCGTCGAAGCGCTAGTCCGACCTCGGACCGCAGGCGCCACCGAGGTGCTGGTCATCCTGCTCTGCCTGCCGGTGGTGACGCTGTCGTGGGCACTGGTCAACACCGTCTTCGCTCTCAAGTACGCGCGCCTGTACTACTCGGGCGGGGACGGGGGCATCGACTTCGGGCAGGAGGGACCGCCTGCTTACAGCGACTTCGCCTACGTGGCGTTCACCGTCGGGATGAGCTTCGCGGTACCTGATACGTCGCTCGGAGAGACATCGATCCGCAAGGTCGGTCTCGGCCACGCCCTGCTGTCGTACCTGTTCGGCACGGTCGTCATCGCGGTCGCCGTGAATCTCGTCACGAACCTGGGACGGTGACGACCGAGGACTCTCACGTGTCACAACCGGTGCGGCTCGGCGGTCGGGGAGGAGGACACCACTCCCCGCCCGGTGAATCGCACCGGCGGCGCACCCACTGGAGAGACCATGCGACCCGACATCGTCCCTGGCGCGACGTTCCCGGACTACGAGCTGCCCGACCACACGAACACCGTGCGGCGACTCAGTGAGATCCAGGGCGCCGACCCGATGATCCTCACGCTCGCCCGCGGTGCCTATTGTCCGAAGGAGCACCAGCAGCACCTGGACCTGGCCGCCTTCTTTCCCAAGATCGCGGTGGCCTACACCCGGATCGTCACGATCACGCCGGACGCTCCGCGCGGCGCCCAGGAGTTCCGCGACGCGGTCGGGGCGCGGTGGCCGTTCCTCTCCGACCCCGGACGGACCGTGCAGCGTGACCTGGACATCCAGGAGTACACCGACCTCGCCGACGACCCGATGATCCCGCACACGCTCGTGCTCAAGCCCGGCCTCGTCGTCCACTCGATCTACAACGGCTACTGGTTCTGGGGCCGGCCCTCGACCGTCGACCTCTGGCACGACCTGCGCGAGGTGACGCGGGAGATCCGCCCGGACTGGGACCTCACCGCCCCGGGTCTGCGGGAGCGGTGGGACGCCGGCGACCGCACGCCGTTCTACGGCTGGAGCAGTCCCGTCTGACACCTCGACGCCCGCACGACTGCAGGCCCCTGCGCACGTGGTGCGCCGGGGCCTGCGGCACGCGCCCGCCACTACGCGAGTGCGCCGAGCCGTACTACGTGGTCGACCACGTGCGCGCGGGACGCGACGCCGTGGCGTCGAGAGCGACGGTGCTCGTGGGCGCCACGGGACGCCCGACCGACGAGCAGAAGGCGGCCCGACATGACCACCACGTGTGAGCTGGAGGAGGCGGCCKAGGTGCTCGGCTCGCAGCGGCATCGGCTGTTCGGGATCGCTCGGCGCATCCTGAACGACGCGGGTGACGCGGAGGACGTCGTCCAGGACGTGTGGATCCGCTGGCAGCGAGCCGACCGGGCGCAGGTCCGGAACCCCGCGGCATTCCTGACCACCGCGACCACCCGGACGGCGATCAACGTCCTGCAGTCGGCCAGGGTGAGGCACGAGGCTGCGGCGAGCTCGTGGCTCGACGACCTCGCCGGCACCCTGGTCGACCCGGAGTCGGAGCCGCTCCTGGCGGCCGAGCGCTCCGACGACGTGGACCGGGCGATCCGCATCGTCGTGGAGCACCTGAACCCGGCCGAACGAGCGGCGTTCGTCCTTCGCCGGTGCTTCGACTATCCGTACCGGACGATCGCCGACCTGTTGGACCTCAACCTCGCCCACGTCCGGCAGCTGGTCAGCCGAGCGCAGGCGCGTCTGCACACGACTCCCCCGAAGTCCCTGGACGCGGACGCGCACCGCCGCCTGGTGTCAGCGTTCGTCACTGCTGCTCGGTCGGGCGACCTGCGCGAGCTCGAGCAGGTGCTCGCCGCGGACGCAGCCGTGGGTGCGGCGACGAGACGGGTCGCCTAGGACACAGCCTCAGCGCCGTCGTCGTCACCCATCGCCTCCGAGAGCTCCGACCGTGACCGGATGTCGAGCTTCGCGAACACCTTGCGGAGGTGGTAGTCCGCCGTGTGGGCGCTGACGAACAGTCGCGCGGCGATCTCCCGGTTCGTGAGCCCGTCACGCGCGAGCCGCGCGACGGCGAGCTCCTGGTCGGTCAGCGGGTTCGACAGCTCCGCCGCGCGCCCGCGCACAGTCTCTCCGGTCGCCCTCAGCTCTCGGAGCGCTCGGTCGGCGAAGCCGCTCATCCCGAGGGCGACCAGCCCGTCGTAGGCGGCACGCAGCTGCACGCGCGCGTCGACCCGCCGGTTCGCGCGGCGCAGCATCTCCCCGTACAGCAGCTGGCTGCGCGCCACGAGCATCGGGACCCGTATCCGCTGGAAGCGCTCGATCGCGTCCCGGTAGAGCTCCTCGGCCCTCGCACCTTCCCGCAGCTGGGCCTGGGCCATCGCCATGAAGGCGAGCGCCCAGTCGCTGTCGCCGACGGGACGGGTCACGCTCGCCAGCCGCTCGACCGCCTCCTCCGCGACGACGAGTTCACCGGTCCGCGTCGCCGCCTCGACGATCTCGAGCAACGTCCGCATCGCGTGGCCGAGCTCGTGCGTGTACGGCATCTCGCCGAGCGCCGCGGCGAGCGCCTCGCGGTAGCGCCCGGCACCGTTGTAGACCAGTGCTTCGGCCAGGTTGGCGACCGTCAGCGCATATCCCTCGCCCCGAGTGTTCGCGTCGACGCGCAGGTCCTTCGCGCGCCGCTCGACCTCGTCGACCTGGCCGCGGTACGCCGGGACGAAGATCCGACCGAACTTCGGCAGCGGCTGACCGGTGACGGACAAGATGGCATCGATCTCGTCGCAGATGGCCTCGGCCTCGTCCAGGTGCCCGTCGAACGTCCGCGCCACCATCAAGAGGCTGAGGGCCATCGGGAGCACGGTCAGGACGCCGCCGGCCCGTGCCAGCTCGACCTGCCGGTACGCGAGGGTGCGGAAGCCCTCCGCGTCCCAGAGGTCTTGCGCGGCCCGGCCACCGAACCACATCCAGTGCAGCTCGAACGCCTGGGGAGGGTGCTCGACGAAGGCGCGGATCGCACGTCGCACGGTCGGCAGCGCCGCCTCCTGCCCTGCGGCGGAGAGCAGTGCCTGGCCGCGCAGGATCAGGTCCTGCGCGCGGTCGGAGTCGTCCTGCTCGGTCGCCCGGAGGATGGCCTCCGCGACCTCGGCGACCGCACCGGGCTCGCCCAGGCGGCCGGCGTACAGAGCGGCGGACAAGGCCTCCATGTAGGTCAGGCGCGCCAGGTCCCGGTCGTGCGGCTCGAGCTTCTGTGCGGCGGCCAGCAGCTGCCGCGGCGCGCTGCGATCGCGGCGCAGCGCGTACCCGGCCCGGGCGCGCAACCGACCGATCAGCGCCTCCTGGAGCGCGGTCGTCGGCTGGTCCCGGACGCTGTCCAACAGTCGCAACGCGGTCTCCGGAGCGCCGGCATCGAGCTTCCCTTCCGCCGCCGCGACCAGGCGCTCTGCCCGCCTCGCCGGCGCCACGGACAGCTCGGCCGCGCGCTCGAGGAACGCGGCTGCCGCGGCCACGCCGCCGCGCGTGCGGGCCCGCTCCGCGACCGCCTCGAGGTCGGCTGCCACGTCGTCGTCAGGACCGGAGGTCGCGCTCGCCCGGTGCCACGCGCGCCGGTCCGGGTCGCGGTCGGCATCCGTGGCGTCGGCCAGTGCCGCGTGGGCTGCTCGCCTGTCCTCCGCCGACGCGGCGCGGTAGACCGTCGACCGGATGAGCGGATGACGAAACTCGACCCTCGCCCCGACCACGAGGGCGTCGGCTCGCTCGGCACGATCGAGGTGCTCCGGACCGAGCCCGAGCTGCCGGCTCGCCCGCCAGAGCAGGGCGGGGTCGCCCGTGGGGTCGGCCGACGCGAGCAGGAGGAGCATCCGGGTCTGCTCGGAGAGCGGCTCGAGCTGCGCGAGCAGGCTCTGCTCGATGCGGCGCTCGACCGGGAGCGCGCTGGCCAGCGCGAACCCGCCGGCCAGCTCGGTCGGGCTCAGACCCCGCGGCAGCTCCCGCAGCGCCAACGGGTTTCCTCGCGACTCGGTGATCAGCTGGTCGCGGACCCGGTCGTCGATGGCGCCGGGAAGCGAGAGCCGGAGCACCTCACGCGCGTCCTGGTCACCGAGGCCCTCGACGACCAGCTGCGGAAGGTCCGAGAACTGCTCGTCCACCTCCCTCATCGCCAGCACGATGGCGATCCCCTCGTCGCCGAGCCGGCGCGCGACGAAGGCGACGGCACGCGCCGACGCGTCGTCGAGCCACTGCGCGTCGTCGACGATGCACACCAACGGCCCCTCGGCGGCCGTCTCGGTGAGCAGGCCGAGGACGGCCAGACCGACGAGGAACGGGTGCGGCGCGCTGGCGGCGCGCAGACCGAACGCGGTCTCCAACGCCTCGCGCTGCGCGACCGGGAGCCTCGCCGCGGCCGGCATCATGCGTCCGCACAGCAGCTGCAGGCCGGCGTAGGCCAGGTCGATCTCGTTCTCGGAGGCGGCGATCCGCTCCACCCGGATGCTCTGCCCGGCCAGGGCGGCGGCACGATCGAGGACGGCTGTCTTGCCGATCCCGGCGCCCCCGGAGACGACGAGCGCTCCGCTGTGGCCCTCACGTGCTCGGGTGACGAGCGTCAGGAGCCGCGCGAGAACCGCGTCGCGGCCGAGCAGCGGCATCGCCCGGACGGGTGACGTGCGCGCGATCTCGCCCGCGCTCAAGGGACGGACTCTCGGGACTGGCGTGGCATGCGCATCTTCCTGCCGGACCTGTGCGGCACGAACGAGCCTAGAGCGACCGCGGCCGGCTGAACACGCGTTCGTGCACCTCCGATGGGCCTCCGTGTCACAACGGCCCGCGCGGCCCGGTCGTCCGTGACGTCAGTGCCCCGGCACCGCGCGTGCCTGGGCGCTCCGGTCGAGTCGCGACGTAGGAGCGGGAGCACCGGGTTTCAGATGACCTCCTCGGAGGTACGCATCAAGCAGAACGCGACTGGTCCCACCCGCCGCCGGAACCGGGTCTCGGGTCCCGTCCCGTCCGGGACGGGCTCGGGACCCGGCGCGCCGGGCGCTGTGACGCTCGCCACCCCGGGCGCCCGAATTGTCACAACGTCGTCATCGGCTCGGTCGGTCCTGCAGACCCACCGCCACCCAGGTCGGGTCCTCGCCACTCGAGCAGAAGGACGACCACCATGAGCAGACACATCCTCGAACCCGCGGCACAGGCGTTCGCCGACGCCACCTCGACGCCTCCGTTCCTCTACGAGCTGGGTCCGGAGGGCGCCCGCAAGGTCCTCGACGACGTCCAGGCGGCGGCCGTCGAGAAGGCGCCCGTCTACGACCGGTGGATCGACGTCCCCGCCGAGGTCGGCGACGTCCGCGTACGGATCGTCAAGCCGATCGGCGCACCCGCGTTCCTGCCGGTGATCCTGTACGTCCACGGCGGCGGTTGGGTCCTGGGCAACGCCGGCACGCACGACCGTCTCGTCCGCGACCTCGCCGTGGGCGTCGGCGCCGCCGTCGTCTTCGTCGAGTACGACCGCTCCCCCGAGGCGCGGTACCCGGTCGCGATCGAGCAGGCGTACGCCACGGCCCAGTGGATCGTCCGGCACGGCCTGTCCGAGGGTCTCGACCCCGACCGGATGGCCGTCGCGGGCGACTCGGTCGGCGGGAACATGACCGCGGCGCTGACGCTCCTGGCCAAGCAGCGCGGGGACGTCACCTTCGTCCACCAGTCGATGTACTACCCCGTCACCGACGCGGCGCAGGACACGGACAGCTATCGCGAGTTCGCCGACGGGCCGTACCTCACCGCGAAGGCCATGGCGTGGTTCTGGGACTGCTACGCGCCGGACCACGAGGTGCGCTCGCAGATCACCGCGTCGCCGCTGCGCGCCACGCTCGAGGAGCTGGCGGGCCTGCCGGAGGCGTTCCTGATCGTCGACGAGAACGACGTGCTGCGCGACGAGGGCGTGGCCTACGGGCGCCGGCTCGTGCAGGCCGGTGTCCGCACCACCTCGGTCGGCTACAACGCGACCCTGCACGACTTCATGATGCTCAACCCCCTGCGCGAGTCCGCACCCAGCAGCGGCGCCATCGAGCAGGCGATCCAGGTCCTGCGCAAGGCACTCAAGGTCGCCTGAACACCCACACCCACACCCACGAAGGAGAACTCTCATGAGCACGAAGAAGCCCACGGTCGTCCTGGTCCACGGCGCGTTCGCCGAGTCCAGCAGCTGGCAAGGCGTCGTGGAACGGCTGCAGGCCCAGGCCGTTCCCGTGGTCGCCGTCGCCAACCCGCTGCGCAGCGTCGCGGGTGACGCCGCCTACATCCGCGACGTGGTCGCCGACATCGCCGGTCCCGTCATCCTCGTCGGCCACTCCTACGGCGGCATCGTCATCACCGAGGCGGCCGCCGACAACGACTCCGTCGTCGGCCTGGTGTACGTGAACGCGTTCGCCCCCGAGCATGGCGAGAACGCGTTCGACCTGTCGGCCAGGTTCCCGGGCAGCACCCTCGGCGCCGCGCTCAAGGCCTACCCGGTCGCCACCGGTGGCAACGAGCTCGCGATCCGGCCCGACGTGTTCCGGCAGCAGTTCGTCGCCGACGTCCCGGCCGCCGTGGCGGACGTGCTCGCGGCGACCCAGCGGCCCGTGACGCAGGCGGCGCTGGTCGAGGGGCTGGCCGCCGAGAAGCCTGCCTGGGCGACGCTCCCGTCGTGGTTCGTCTTCGGCGACGCCGACCGCAACATCCCCGTCGCGCTGCACCGGTTCATGGCCGACCGTGCCGGTGCCCGCAAGGCGACCGAGGTGGCCGACGCCTCCCACGCGATCTCGGTCTCCCGCCCCGACGCGGTGACCGCCACCATCCTCGACGCCGTCGAGCACTGGGACGACTGACCCCAGCACCCCACCACCCCACTCAGAACGGAGACAGCAGTCATGAAGATCCTCATCATCGGAGGCACGGGCCACATCGGCTCCAACCTCACCGGCCTCCTGCGCGCGCAGGGCCACGACGTCACACCGGCCGCACCCAGCACGGGTGTCGACACCATCACCGGGCAGGGCGTCGCCGAGGCGGTGGCCGGCCAGGACGTGGTCGTCGACGTCAGCAACGCCCCGGCGTGGGACGACCAGGCCGTGCTGCACTTCTTCACCACCTCGACGAGCAACCTCCTGGCCGCCGAGCGGGCGGCCGGGGTCCAGCTGCACGTCGCACTCACCATCGTGGGTGCGGAGCGCGCTCCGGACAGCGGCTACCTGCGCGCCAAGGTCGCGCAGGAGAAGCTCATCAAGGAGTCCGGGCAGCCGTACACGATCGTGCGCTCCACGCAGTTCTTCGAGTTCGTGCGCGGCATCGCCGACGCCGCAGCCGACGGCGACACCGTCCGGCTGCCGGGGGCCACCCTCCAGCCGATCGCCGGCGACGACGTCGCGCAGCTCTTGTGCGAGATCACGACGTCCCCGGCGGCCAACGGCGTCATCGAGATCGCGGGACCCGAGGCCATCGGGCTCGACAACCTGGCCCGCCGGGCGCTCGAGCGGGACAACGACCCTCGCGTCGTCGTGACGGACGCGGATGCCCGCTACTTCGGCACCCGGCTCGAGGACTCGACCCTGACACCGGGTGAGGGCGCGCGCCTCGCGCCCACCCACTTCGGCGACTGGCTCGCGGCGCACCCCCGCGTCTGAGCCCTGACGGCTGACGGCGGGCGGTCCGCACCGCCCGCCGTCACGACCAGCGAAGGACCCTCATGTTCGACGGCTTCAGCGCACAGCTCCTGCAGACCGACCGTGGACCGGTGTTCGCACGGGTCGGCGGAGACGGACCACCCCTCCTGCTGCTGCACGGCTACCCGCAGTCCCACCTGATGTGGCACTCGACCGCACCCTTGCTCGCCGAGCACGTCACCGTCGTGGCCGTGGACCTCCCCGGGTACGGCGCCTCCTTCCGTCCCATGGTCGCGAACGATCACGCTCCGCACTCGAAGCGCGCGCTCGCCGGCGACCTGGTCCAGGCCATGGCCGACCTCGGCCACGACCGGTTCGCCGTGGCCGGGCACGACCGAGGCGGACGCGTCGCCTACCGGATGGCGCTCGACCACCCGGCGCGCGTCACCGGCGTCGCCGTCCTCGACGTCGTCCCCACCGGCGAGGTCTGGGCACGGGCGGACGCCCTGCTCGCGCTCACCTACTGGCACTGGGGCTTCCTCGCGCAGCCGGCCCCGCTTCCCGAGCGCCTCATCGGCGCCGATCCCGACGCCTTCTTCGACCTCCACGTCAGACGCCTCGGCATCGGCGGCGCCGACGGTCGCTACCCACCGGCACTCCTCGCGAGCTACCGCGCGCTCCTCGACGACCCGAGCACCGTCGAGGCCATCTGCGAGGACTACCGCGCAGCCGCCACCGTCGACCGCGCCCACGACGACGCGGACGCCCGCGCAGGCCGACAGATCGAGGCTCCGCTGCTCGCGCTGTGGAGCGCCCGGGGCGCCCTCCCCCGGCTGTACGGGGACGTGCTCGACGTCTGGCGGCCCTGGGCCGCACGGGTGTCGGGCCGCGGGCTGGACACCAGCCACTTCCTCGTCGAGGACGCGCCGGACGAGGTCGCTCGCGAGCTTCTCGGCCTCGTCGGCTGAGCGTTCCAGGGAGGGGCCCCGGTTCAGTCCGACCGGTGTGCCAGCCGTCGTTGGAACACCCGGACGTTGAGATACCACCCCACGGCGCCGCACACGAGGACGAGCACGAACAACGCGGTGAACCCGAGGATCTCCAGCACGGGTGCCAGCGCCAGGACCAGGACCGACGACACCCACGTCTGGCGGCCGGCGTTCTCGTCGAGACCCGCGGCCCTCCACCACCAGTCCCACTGATCGCGGCGACCGCGGCGGCCCAGGAGCTTGCCCGTCGGGCCGGCGAGCCCGTCGCTGACGTGGGCGCCGCGCTCCTCCCCTGGGCGCCCGTAGGAAAGTCGGGCGCCCAGGGGGCGACGCTCAGCCGATCGCCCGGGTCACGAGCGCCGTGATCTGCTCCTCCGCGGCGCGGGTCAGCCGGGCCAGGGCGAACTCCGCCGGCCACATCGGGCCGTCGTCGAGTGCCGCGGCGTCGCTGAAGCCGAGCGTCGCGTACCGGTTCTTGAACTTGGCCGCCGGCTTGAAGAACAGCACGACCTTGCCGTCCTTGGCGTAGGCCGGCATGCCGTACCAGGTCTTCGGCTCGAGCTCCGGCGCGGCGTCCGTGACGAGGACGTGCAGCCGCTCGGCCATGGCCCGGTCCGCGTCCTCCATCTCGGCGACCTTCTCGAGCAGGTCGGTCAGCCCGTCGGCCTTCTTGCCCTTGGCGCGCACCTCCTTGGCGCGGTCCTTGATGGCGGCGCGCTCGGCGGCGGTGAAACCCTCGGTGGTCTCGGTCGTGCTCGTCATGGCGATTCCTTTCCTGGGGAAGCTGTCACCGACCTGACGTTCGCCGCCGGGACGGTGTGACAGCACCGGGTCAGGAACCTTCTGGGCGGAGCCCGCCCTACGCCGGGCGGAGCCCGTCCGCGGGCACCCACGCCCACCAGTGCCGGTCATGCCGGCGGACGCGGGTCGCCGATGATCCCCCACTCATGGACGAGCGATTCCCGACGCGACGATGAGGACGGTGCGACGATCAGCCCATGGCCGAGCCCAAGCCCAACGCCACGACGCCTGTGCTGCCGCTCTGGACCCCGTCCCTTCCAGCACTCTGGGCGCTCACCGGCTTTGCGGTGGCCGCCGTCCTGTTCGCGATCCTCACGCGGACGGTCGCGTCCTGGTTCGTCGCCGCGTCGTTCGTCATGACGACCACGTCGGTCTGGGTCCGCAGACGCGGCGCGAAGAGCGAGTCCTGACGAGCCGCGCCGTCGGGGGCTCGGAGAGTGGAGCGAGACACATCAGCCCCGGCGGAGTCTCGCGACTTCCGGCCGGGGCCGATGGTGGACGGTCCGCGACTCACGTGTCGCTCGCGCCGGGAACCTCGTTGGTGACGTCGTCGTAGCCGGCCGCGCGAGGGAGCTCGCTCGGTGCGTAGATCAGCCGAACCACACCGGACGGGAAGACCTCGGAGCGTAGGAGGGTCAGCGGGTAGATGGGCTCGCCCTCGTCGAAGAGCCGCTCGCCGGTGCGCGCCGCTACGGGGTGGACCAGGAGGCGCAGCTCGTCGAGGAGCCCCGCCGCCAACAGCTGGCGCACCACCGAGATCGACCCTGGCACGAGGACCTTGCTGATGCCGTCGTCGGCCCGCAGCGCGGAGGCGACCGCCAGCAGCTCGCCCTCCAGGCGTTCGGCGTTGCGCCAGCCAAGGTCCTGCGACCCACCGGTCGCGACGATCTTTCGGAGGACCCCGAGCTGCTTCGCCAACGTCGCGTCCGGGCCGCCGGCGGTCTCCCGGTCGGGCCAGGCGCCGGCGAAGCTGTCGTACGTCACGCGCCCGAAGAGCAGGACGTCGACGTCGGCGTAGTCGTCGCCCACGGCCGCGCCCATGCTGGCGTCGAAGTAGGGGAAGTGCCAGGTCGGGTCGATCTCGACGACCCCGTCGAGCGATATGAACAGCGTAGAGACGATCTGTGCCATCAGTACTCCTTGTCGTGGTCGATATCCCGGCCGCGCCGGGGAGCTGCCCACCGACCGAACCGCTTCCGGTCGCCGGGCCGGGTCGCTTCCGTGCTCACGTCAGCGGCCCTTCGCGGCGCACCGCGAACGGCGCGAGCGAGACGGCACCGCCGCGGCCGCCGTCGCGACGATCGGGCGCCATCGACGCCGCGCTCACGCGTAGACCTTGGCCAGCCAGTCCGACCAGTCGGCCGTGGTCGTCTCGCTCGCGGTGGCGTCGTCGGCGAAGTCATGGACGGCGATGCCGACCGGCGCGCCGAACGCGTTGCGACCGAAGAACCGGACGAGAGCGCTCTGCGTGCGCAGGCCCAGGAAGTTCGGCTGCGCGTAGTCGACCACCACGGCGGCGTCCCCGCCCGGGAGGCTGACGGTTGCCTCGGTCCCGACGGCGACATCGTCGGCCAGGCCGAGCGCGGCACGAAGCCTCGCGAAGCCGTCCCGGGTGTTCGAGGCCGCGGGGGCATCCGTCGAGGAGTAGGTGACGGGGCGCCGCGAGAAGTGCGCGAGGTACGAGCTCAGCGTGGCGAGGTAGAAGTCGGTGTGCTGGCCGGCGCCGTCGTACTGGTTGTCCCAGTCGTCGACGAAGACACCGGAGTGCACGTACCGCAGGTGGGTGCGGCCGTCCGGAAGCGGCGTCAGCACCTCCTCGACCTGGTTGAACCAGCCGTGCGGACCGTCGTTCCGGCCGACCAGGTGGTGCGGCGGGTCCCAGGCAGCGACGACCCCGTCGAACGGCGCCTTGCCACCCGTGCGGGGCTCGTACTCCATCGGCCAGAGCCAGCCGCCGATGCCGGTGGTCAGGGCGTCCCAGACCTCCTCCGGCGGGGCGTCGACGTCGTGCTCGCGGACGATCTCGAACTCACGGGACATGTCAGTGCTCCTGATGGGTGGCTGTGGTGGTGGCGATCGTGCGCGCGTCGTCCGGGAGTGCGTCGGGAGCCGGCTTGAGCGCCGGATGCAGCGCGACGACCAGCCGGTGCTCCCGACCGCCGGGTGCTGCGGGGTCGTCATACTTCTCAACAAGGTCGCCGAGCGTCACGGACAGCTCGTCGGCGAAGGCCGCGCGCGAGGTTGCCGACGAGAAATGCACGGTCCCGTCGACCGCGTAGGTGGCCAACCGCTGTCCCGCCTGCTGGGCGCCGGCCAGCAGGGTGCCCACCTCGTGCACCATGCGGGCGCCGAGCGCGAGCATCCACTGCGCGGACAGCTGGTCGCGCAGGCGGTCGGGGTCGGGCGCGACGGCGGGCAGCGCGACCGGCGAGATCACGTACGACGCCGCAGTCGCCTGCAGCACGCGCTCGGTCATGTTGCCCTTGCGGCGCTCCTCGACCAGCACGACCAGCCCGTGCCCCTCGAGCATGCGCAGGTGGTAGTTCGCCTGCTGCCGGGACAGCCCGAGCGGCTCCGCCAGCGACGATGCAGATCCCGGTGTGGCCAGGGCGGCCAGGATGCGCGCGCGGATCGGGTCCAGCGCCGCCTCGGCGACGGCCGGATCCTCGATGACGGTGACATCCAGCATGCGCCCACCGTCGCATTGAAAAGAATCCGTGTCAAGAAACCAAACACTGTCGGGAGTGTCCCGTGCTCGCTCTCGCGACCGCCCGCGCCGCAGACGAGAACGACAGCGCGTCACGAACGCGACAGTCGTGGCGAACGCGCCCGCTGACACTGCCGCTCAGCCAGGTCCTCGGGCTGCTCGCGCGCGGCGACCTGCCCGGCCGATAACCGACCGTCCTGCCAGGGTCGGGTCGCCGGGTGACTCCTCAGCGCGCGTCGTAAGCCACGCGGGCCAAGTCCACCTCGTGCATGTGCTGCTCGGCCCATCCATGCAGGACGCTGATCGTCTCGACCAGTGAATGACCCAGGGGTGTGAGCTCGTAGTCGGTGCGCACAGGCACCGACGGTGTCACCGTGCGGGTCAGCAGCCCGTCTCGTTCCAGGTGGTGCAGGGTCTGCGTGAGCATCTTCTGGCTGACGCCCGCGATCCGTCGGGAGAGCTCCGTGTAGCGCAAGGGGCCTTCCAGTCCGAGCGCCACGATGGCGAGGCTCGCCCACTTGTCACCGATCGTGTCGAGCAGACGGCGGCTCGGGCAGTGCGCATCGAACACGTCGTACCCGCGTTCGCGCTGCTCAGCAGGCATGGCTTACCTCGAGGTTCGGTACCGACTTTGTCGTGCCTTCTTCCGGTTGGAGAGTAACTCTCCAATAGTGAGTGGCGTCAAGCACCTACGCCCGGAGGCATCACATGAAAGCGATCGTTTCTCGTCACGACTCGAATCAGCCCGAGCTCGTGCAGGTCGACCGACAGCCGCTCGACGAGGGCCACGTGCGCGTCGCGGTCGCCGCGGCGGCGTTCACCTACTTCGACGCGTTCGTCGCGCGCCACCACGACGTGCTGGGGCTGCCGGAGCAGGTCGGCCTCGGCTTCGACTTCAGCGGCACCGTGATCGACGTCGGCAGCGAGGTCAGCGTGCTCGCCGTCGGCGACCAGGTGGCAGGGCTCGTGGTGGACATCACGGCGCCCGTGCGAGCGCACGCGGAGGAAGTTGTCGTGGCCGCGACATCGGTCGCCGTCGTGCCCCAAGGACTAGACCTGGAGGCTGCTGCTGCGGTGCCGTTGAGCGCGCTCACGGCCCGGCAGTCGCTCGACCTGCTCGGGCGTGAGCGCGGGACGCTACTGATCACGGGTGCGGCGGGCGCGGTCGGCGGGTGGCTGGCCGAGCTGGCGGAACGGGACGGGTGGTCGGTGACAGCGCTGGTCCGGCCAGGCACCGAGTCGGCGACGAGGGCAGTGCGGGTCGTCGACGAGCTCGCTGGAACCTATGACGCGGTGCTCGACGCCGCCGCGCTGCACGGGCCGGCGCTGTCCGCCGTTCGTGATGGCGGGCGGTACGTCGGCTTCAAGCCGGCGCAGGAGCAGGCACCTGAGCGAGGCATCACGGTCCACACCGTGCTCGTCCGCGCGGACGGCGCTGGCCTGGCCCAGCTCCTCCCGCTGGCCGGCACGGGCCACGTCCCCGTCCGGATCGCCGGCAGGTCGCGGTTGGCGGACGTGGCGGCCGCCTACCGGAGTGCCGAGAGGGAGTCGGGATCTCGAGGGCGCTGGCTTCTCGTACCGTGACCGGGACCCGTGCGGGTCGCGCGCACCACGACCGCGTCTGCACCGCGGCTGCCGGCGCCGTCAGCTCCGGGGCTCGAGGTACACGGCAAGGACCGCGACGTCGTCGTCCGCCTCGCTCTCGGGGACCAGCCGCCGCAGCAGCTCGTCGACGAGGCCGTCCAGGTCGAGCCCGGCGCGAGCCGCCCCGTCGGCTCGCGTGAGCTCGGCGACCTGGGCGACGAGCCGGTCCAGCCCGACGCGCAGGTGCTCGCGCCGGCGCTCGACGAGGCCGTCGGTGTAGAGCAGCACCGTCGAGCCGCGAGGCACACGCATGACGTGGTCGGTGCGCAGCGTCCCGGCGCGCAGGCCCAGCAGGAGCTCCGCGGGGGCGTCGAGCTCCGTCACCGTGCCGTCGGGCGCGATGAGCAGCGGCGGCAGATGGCCGGCGTTCGTCCAGCGCAGCGTCATGACGCCGACCTGGTCGTCGGCCTCCTCGAGCCGCAGGACGACGGCTGTCGCCATCGCGTCGATGCCCAGCGCGCGGGCGGCGTCCTCGAGCGACGTGAGCACCTGCGCGGGCGTCCCGCCGCCGGTGTGCGCGATGCCGCGCAGCAGCGTGCGCAGCTGGCTCATCGCGGCGGCCGCGGGCGTGTCGTGCCCCATCACATCCCCGATGACGACCACCGTCTCGCCCGACGGCTGCGTGAACGCGTCGTACCAGTCGCCGCCCACCTGCGCCGCCTCCGCGGTCGCGACGTAGCGCACGACGACGTGCAGGTCCTCCGACGGCGTCGGTGACGAGAGCAGCAAGCGCTGCAGAGCCACCGCGATCTCACGCTGACGCCCGAAGAGCCGCGCGTTGTCCAGGGCCATGCCCGCCCGGTCCGCCAGCTGCACCAGGAGTGCCACGTCCTGCGGCGCCAGCCCTGGCTGCCCCTCGTCGAGGAACACGGTGATGGCACCGACCGTGCGATCACGCGCGCGCATCGGGATGGCGTACGCGGTGCTCGGCGCGAGCTCGCGCAGCACGTCGCGGGCGCGGCCCGACAGCACGCCGCTGATCGACTCGGTCGCGTCGTGGATGACGATCGGCTCGCCCGTTCGCATCGTGCGGAACAGGTACGCGTCCGGCGCGAGCGCGTCGATGCGCAGGGCCGCGTACGTGTTCACTGTGTCGCGCATCGCGGGGTCGGTGTGCCAGGCAGCGATGTCGCGCAGCTGGCGGTGGTCCTCGGACATGGTGACGAGGCACCATGCGCCGAACGTCGGGACGAGGTGGGCCGCCAGGCGGCGGACCGCCTCCTCCGTCTCGAGCGTCGAGCTCAGGTCGTCACTCACCTGGGCGAGCAGGCCCAGCCGTCGCGACGAGTCCTCGGCCGCGGCGCGTGCCGTGCGCACCTCGTCCTGCGCGCGACGACGCTCCGAGATGTCGTCGAGGTACACCGACAGGCCGTCGGGGCCCGGCCATGCCCGAACCTCGCACCAGCGGTCGACCGGATCGGCGACGAATGTCTCGAAGAGGCCCGGCGCCCGGGCCGCGACGGCCTCGCGGCACTCGCGCTCGAGGTCCGAGCTCATCCAGTGCGGGTACGCGTCCCAGACGACGACGGACAGCAGCGCGTCCCGCGTGCTGCCGAGCAGGTGCTCCGCGGCGGCGTTGACGTAGGTGAACCGCCACTCGTCGTCGAGCAGGAAGAAGGCGTCCGGCATCGTCTCGAGGATGCGGTCGACCCGCGCCTCGGCATCCCGCTCGGCGGTGGTGTCGTACGCGGCCCCCATGAGCCGCACGGCCGTCCCGTCCGGACCGGCCAGCGCCATGCCCCGCGCCTTGACCCACCGCACGGAGCCGTCGCCCCGGATCACGCGGTACTCGGCGACGTACTGCGTGCACGTGGCGATCGCGGCCTGGAGCGCGTCACTCACCCGCGGCAGGTCGTCGGGGTCGAGCGCGGCGTTGAACGCCTCGATCGTGGACCCGAAGTCCTCCCGCGCGATGCCGAAGATCTCGAGCAGCTGATCGTCCCAGTCGAGCCGGCCGGAGACGAGGTCCCAGTCGAAGCTCCCGACCCCCCCGGCGCTGACGGCGAGCTGCCAGCGCATGCGGTCCGCCTCGTACCGCGCCGCGAGCTCGGCCAGTGCCGCCTCGGGATCCGCGGGCGCGACGGAAGGCAGGTCTCCGGCGTCGACGTCCGTCATCGGCCTGCCTCTCAGGGTGCTGTAGGTCCGCACGATACGGGTTCGGCCCGTTCCCGGCGGGAATACGACCCCGCAGCGGCGAGCGTCCGGCATGACGGCCGGGTTCGTGCGGTCGGTCGGCTCGCCTGCCGGCGGGGCCTCCGCGCGCTCGCGGGGCGCCGGGTTGTCGCCGCCACGGCTGCCAACAACCCGGCCGCGGACCAGCCCGTCGCTGATCCAGGAACGCGGACATCCATCTGCCTCCGCGGCGAGATGTTCCCCGAGATGCTTCCCGCCGGGCCAAAAAGAGAAGGTCAGGGGCTTGCTAGGACGACCCTAGAAGCCCCTGACCTGCGCTTTCACTGTCGGGCTGACAGGATTTGAACCTGCGACCCCTTGACCCCCAGTCAAGTGCGCTACCAAGCTGCGCCACAGCCCGATGGCCTCCGCAGAAGCCTCGGAAACTCTACCCCACGGGCGAGGTGCTCCTGTCACCGGCGATCACGTCGAGCTCGGCGGCGACGACCGCCAGGATGGCGAGGTCGACCACGAGGCCGATCGTCGCGTCCCACGGCGACAGCCGGAACAGGAAGATCTGCGTCACCAGCAGGGCCACCAGCACGGCGCGGCGGAACCACCGGTAGCCCGCCTCGCGGTCGGTGCGGACGCGGACCAGGCCCACCACGGCGAACGCGGTCGAGGCGAGGCCGCTGAGCAGGATGCCGACCACGAGCCAGGCCGGTTCGTCGTCGGAGGCGGTCCAGCCGTAGATGCCCCGCCCGAGCGTCACCGCGGAGGTCAGCACCAGCACGGCGACGGTGACCCACGGCACCCAGCGCGCCCGCACCAGCCAGCGGGACGCGCGCACGATCCACTGGGACGTGGCGCCGATGGGGTCCGGGAGCTCGACGGCGTCGTGCTCCACCGAGTCGAGCAGCGCGCGCACCTCGTCGGCACCCGGGACGTCGCCCGCGCGGGACAGGTACCAGCGGGCCCGGGTCCGCTCGCGGGCGCTGAAGCCGCCGGCCAGGCCCGCGACGGCCTGGTCCGCCGCGGCCGCGAGGAACTCGGCGGGGTCACGGGGGTGCCGGCGCTGCAGGACGTCCGCGAACAGGCCGAGGCCGATGACGACGAGGTAGATCATGGCGGCCGTCGGCGCCCAGAAGTAGTCGTAGTCGGCGGTGACGAACTTGCCGATCTCGTCGATGAACAGGCCGAAGCCCACGCCGGCGAGCAGGACGGCGAACCGGCGCACCACCGGGCCGATGAACGTCATCAGCACGATGAACGCCAGCGCCATCAGCAGGCCGCCCCACAGCACGTGGGAGACGTGCACTCCCCCGCCGCCCAGCTGCGGGAACCCGGTCAGGTCGAGCAGCAGGCGGGTGAGGATGACCGTCGCGAGGGTGATCACCAGGAAGCCGGTGATGTGGCTGCTGGACGCGGGGTCGCGGGGCAGCCCGAGCCTCAGCAGTGGCCGTCGCCGCCGCACGGGCCCCTCGGCGGTCACCGCTTGCGCTTCTCCCGGACCCGCACCGAGATCGAGATGGGCGTGCCCTCGAAGCCGAACGTCTCGCGCAGGCGGCGCTCGATGTACCGGCGGTAGCCGGGGTCGAGGAAGCCGGTCGCGAAGATGACGAAGCGCGGCGGCCGCGTGGACGCCTGCGTGGCGAACAGGATGCGGGGCTGCTTGCCGCCGCGCAGCGGGTGCGGGTGGGCCGCGACCAGCTCGCCGAGGAACGCGTTGAGGCGCCCGGTCGAGATGCGGGTGTCCCACGAGTCCAGCGCCCGCTCGAGCGCGGGGACCATGCGGTCGGTGTGCCAGCCGGTCTTGGCGGAGATGTTCACGCGCGGCGCCCACTGCACCTGCACGAGGTCCTGCTCGATCTCGCGCTCGAGGAACGGGCGACGGTCCTCGTCCATGAGGTCCCACTTGTTGTACGCGATGACCAGGGCGCGGCCCGCCTCGATGACCTGCGTGATCACGCGCGTGTCCTGCTCGGTGAGCTTCACGGAGGCGTCGACGAGCACGACCGCCACCTCCGCCTTCTCGATCGCGGCCTGGGTGCGCAGCGAGGCGTAGAAGTCGGCGCCCGACGTCTGGTGCACGCGGCGGCGGATCCCAGCGGTGTCGACGAACACCCACGGCTTGCCCTTGAGCGCGACCAGCTCGTCCACCGGGTCCCGCGTGGTGCCGGCGACGGAGTCGACGACGACGCGCTCGGCACCGAGCACCTTGTTCAGCAGCGAGGACTTGCCGACGTTCGGCCGGCCCACCAGGGCCACGCGGCGGGGACCGTCGGGGATCGGCGTGCCGTGCGCGGAGACCTCGGGCAGCGCCTCGATCGCGGCGTCGAGCAGGTCGCCCGTGCCGCGGCCGTGCAGCGCGGAGACCGGGAACGGCTCGCCCAGGCCGAGCGACCAGAGGTTGGCGGCGTCCGCCTCGCCCGCGGGGCCGTCGACCTTGTTGGCGCAGAGCACCACCGGCTTGCCGGCCTTGCGCAGCAGCCGGACCACCTGGGTGTCGGTCTCGGTGACGCCCACGGTGGCGTCGACCACGAAGATCACGGCGTCGGCCAGGGAGATCGCGACCTCGGCCTGCTGGGCCACGCGCGCCTCGATGCCGGCGACGTCGACCTCCCAGCCGCCGGTGTCGACGAGCGTGAACCGCTTGCCGGACCAGTCGGCGGGGTAGCTCACGCGGTCGCGGGTGACACCCGGTTTGTCCTCGACGACGGCCTCGCGGCGGCCGAGGATGCGGTTGACCAGGGTCGACTTGCCGACGTTCGGGCGGCCGACCACGGCGAGCACCGGGAAGACGATGACCGGCTCCTCGCCGAGCTCGCCGACGTCACCGGCGTGCAGGAGCGCGAGGTCCTCGTCCTCCAGCTCGTAGTCGGTGAGACCCGCGCGCAGCGCCCGCTCGCGGTCGGCGTCGCCGGTCTCGTCGGGCAGCACCAGGGCGGGATCGGGCTCAGTCATGCTCCCATTGTCCCCTGTGTACCGACCGCGAGGCGACGACCAGGGCGAGAGTCCCGTCACGGCCGCCAGATGACGAGCTCGACGTCCCTCGTGCGCTCCGCGAACGGCCCCGCGCCCAGCACGTCGCGCAGGTCGTCGACGAACGCGCCGAGCCGGTCGCCGAACAGGTGCGGCGCTGACCCGGACAGCGACAGGACGGCGTCGACGACATCATCGGTGGTCCGCTCGACCACCTCGCCCCGCGGGACGACGATGCGCTGCGGCCCGCGGTACCCGGCGGCGCGCATGACGTCCTCCTCGCCGCCGCGCGTCCCGTCGGGCAGCGTCCCGGCGCCGGCGCGCCGCACGGGACCGAGGTACGAGGCGACGAGCGCGTCGATCCGGTCCCACGGGGGCCTCGGGAACGGGAGCGCCCGGGCGTCCTCGACCCCGCGGTGGGTCGTCGCGCCCACGTGCACCCAGGCGCCGTCCTCCTCGAGCATCCCCCGGACGCGGTCCGCGACCAGGGGCTGGTCCATCCAGTGGAACGACTGCGCGAAGACCACTGCGCGGAAGATGCCCAGGTCGGCCGGCAGCTCCTCGCCGCGCAGCCGGCGCCACTCGATCGACGGCTCCGCCCGGCGCGCCTCCGCGACCATCTCGGGGTCCGCGTCGACGCCCACCGCCTCGGCGAACAGCGGCGCCAGGAGGATGGTCAGCGAACCGGGGCCGCACCCGACGTCGAGCAGCCGGCCGGTGCCGTCCAGCCCGAGCGCGTCACGGACGGCGTCCACGAGTGCGGGCGGGTAGGGCATGCGACCGACCGCGTAGTGCGCAGCCGTCCCGGCGAACAGCGACTCGTCCCACTCCCAGGTCACCGGGCACCTCCGTCAGAGCGTGCGTTCGCGGTTCGGGTCGTCCGTCGGCAGCACCAGCCCGGTGCGGGCGACGGCACTGTCGACGAGCTCGGCGAGGGCCACCCGGATCGCCTCGTTGGCCTCCACCAGGGCCACCTTGCCCGATGTGCCGGGGGCGCGCTCGATGACGAGCGGCTGCCCGAACTCGATCGCGAGCCGGCGCCGCAGACCGGGCACGTGGTTGACCGACTCCCCCGTGCGCCGGGTGCCCAGCACGGCCACGGGCACCACCACCGCGTGGCCGTTCAGCGCGAGCCAGGCGATCCCGGCACGGGCGCTCGTCGCGTCGCCGCGGCCACGGTTGCCCTCCGGGAAGACGCCGACGAGCCCGCCGCGGCGGAGCACCGCCAGCGCGCTGGTCAGCGCCGTGCGTCCGCCCTCGCGGTCCACGGGGATCTGACCGGCGGCCCGCAGCACCGTCCCGACCGGCCCCCAGAACATCTCCTCCTTGACCAGCACGTGCGACGGCCGCGGCGCGACACCGTGCAGGATCGGGCCGTCGACGATGCCCGTGTGGTTCGCAGCGAGGAGCACCGGACCGTCCTGCGGCACGTGCGAGGCGCCCACGACCTCCGTGTTCCAGACCACCCGGGCCAGGAACCGGCCGATCCAGCGCGACCAGCGTGGCCCGCGCGGCGACGGGCCGTCGGTGCTCACGCGCGCGGGCCGACGACCGACTCGACGACGTCGAGGACCGCCTGCACGGTCTGGTCGAGGTCGAGGTGCGACGAGTCCACGGTGACGACGCCGTCGGCGGCGACGTGGAACTGGACGACCGTCGAGTCGTCGGCGTCGCGCCGCAGCACCTGGTCGCGCGTCGCCTCCACGGCGTCGGCGTCGGCGGAGCCGTGCAGCTCCCGCGCGCGGCGGGCCAGCCGAGCGTCCTCGCTCGCGGTCAGCAGCACCCTCACGTCGGCGTCGGGCGCGACCACCGTCGTGATGTCGCGGCCCTCGGCGACGATCCCCGCCCCCGAGCGCGCCTCGTCGATGGCCGCCCGCTGCAGGCGCCCCAGCTCGGCGCGCACGTCGAGGTTGGTCGCGACGGCGCTGACGGCGGCCGAGATCGCGGTCTCGCGGATGGCCGCACCGACGTCGACCCCGCCGACGTGCACGGTCGGGCGGGCCGGGTCCGTGCCCATGACCAGCGGCAACGCCCTGACCTCCGTCGCGACCGCGTCGTGGTCCGTGAGCGGCACGCCGCGCTGCACGCACCACCAGGTGGCCGCGCGGTACATCGCCCCGGTGTCCAGGTACGCGAGCCCGAGCGCGGTCGCCACCCCGCGCGAGACGCTCGACTTGCCGGACCCCGAGGGTCCGTCGATCGCGATGACGATCGCCGTGCTCAACTCACCAGTCTCCATCCGCGGGCCGTGAGCTCCGCCTCGAGGTGCTCCACGCTGCCGGGCAGCACCGAGATCTGCGCCATGCCGACCGGCCGGCCGGCGGCGTGCTCGAGGACCAGGTCCTCGAGGTTGACGCCCGCCTCGCCCACCTCAGTGAGCAGCCGCGCCAGCTCTCCCGGCGCATCCGGGACGAGCACCGTGACCACGGCGTAGGTGCGCTGCGCGCCGCCGTGCTTGCCGGGGATCCGGGCGACGCCGGCGTTCCCGTCGGCGATCGCCTGCGCGAGCGTGGCCAGGGCGCCGAGCTCCACCGTCTCCGGGCCGTCCGCCGCGGCCGCCTGGCCGAGCGCGGTGATCACGCCGTCGAGGTCCGCGCGCAGGTCCACCAGCACGTCGCGCACCGCGGCGGCGTTCGCCGCGAGGATCGAGGTCCAGAGCGCGGGGTCCGAACCGGCCAGCCGGGTCACGTCCCGCAGGCCCTGGCCTGCCAGGCCCAGCGCGGCGTCGTCGGCACCCCGGAGGCGGGCCGCGACCAGGCTCGCGGCGACCTGCGGCACGTGCGAGACCGCGGCGACGGCGGCGTCGTGCGCGTCCGCGTCCATGGTCACCGGCACGGCGCCGAGGTCGACGGCGAGCGATCGGACGGCCAGGACGGCGTCCGGGCTCGACGCGCCCGAGTCCGTGATCACCCACGGCCGGCCCAGGAACAGGTCCGGGACCGCCGCCGACGGGCCCGACCGCTCGCGGCCAGCCATGGGGTGGGAGCCCACGTACCGCGCGAGGTCGGCGCCGGCGGCCTTGAGCTCGGCCAGCACGTAGCCCTTGACGCTCGCGACGTCGGTGACGACGGCGTCGGGGTAGGCCTCGAGCTCGGCGCGGACCACGTCGGCGGTCACGTCCGGCGGTGCGGCGACGACGACGAGGGTCGGCGGCACGTCGTCCGGCCGCGCCGGCCGTCCGGCGCCGACGTCCCGGGCGAGCGCCAGCGCGGTCCGCGACGGGTCGTGCAGGACGACGTCGACGCCGTTCGTCGTGAGCGCGAGGCCCACCGACGTGCCCAGCAGGCCGGTGCCGACGATCCGCACCGGCCCTCGCGTCGCCAGCGTCACATGCCCACCCGCGCCATGAGGGAGCCCACCTCGGTCTTCGACAGCACGCGCGTCCGGCCCGGCTTGAGGTCGCCCAGGCGGATCGGCCCGATCTGCGTGCGGACCAGCTGCGTGACCGGGAAGCCGACCTCGTCGAAGATCCGTCGCACGATCCGGTTGCGGMCCTCATGCAGCTCGATCTCCACCAGGCTGGCCTGCGGGGTGGTCTGCACGATCTGGAACTTGTCGATCTTGGCCAGGCCGTCCTCGAGCTCCACGCCCTTGATCAGCCGGGTGCCCAGCGACGGGGTCACGCGCCCGTCGAGCTGGACCAGGTAGACCTTGGTAACGCCGTGCGACGGGTGCGACAGCCGGTTGGCCAGGTCGCCGTCGTTGGTCAGCAGGATCAGTCCCTCGGTCTCCGCATCGAGGCGCCCGACGTGGAACAGCCGCTCCTCGCGGTCCGCGACGAACTGCCCGATCGACGGCCGGCCCTCCGGGTCGTGCATCGTCGAGACGACGCCCTTGGGCTTGTTCAGCGCGATCGTGATGATCGACGAGTCCAGCTGCACGCGCATGCCGTCGACGTGGATCACCGCCGTGAGCGGGTCGACGCGCACGCCGAGCTCGAGCACCTTGTTCCCGTCGACGGTCACCCGGCCGGCGGCGATGAGGTTCTCGCAGGCACGACGAGACCCGAGGCCCGCCGCCGCCAGCACCTTCTGCAGTCGCGTGCCGTCCGGGTCGTGGACGTCGATCGTGACCTCGGGCGTCCGGCTCGGCTTCGACGGCCGGCTCGACGCACCGTCGCTGCGCGGTCGACCGGCGCCGCCGCTGCGGGGGTAGCCGCCGCCGGTCTTCGGACGCGAGGCGCCGCTGCGCGACGAACCGCCGGGACCTCCACGCGAGGCGCCGCCGGTCGTGCCGCGCGAGGCGCCACCC
>NZ_JBFUKJ010000008.1:0-127917 GCF_056400905.1 Cellulomonas sp. P4_H12 | reverse complement strand
GGCGTATGCGGTCTCGTCGGCGGCTGCGTATGCCGAGCGCCTGACCCTCCTCGAGCCGCTGGGGACGCTCACGCTGCTGGCGTCGGTCCTCCTGCTCCTCCGGGCGCGGGGCACCGGCGCGTCGTGGTGGTGGCTGGCGGCCGGCGGCGGCCAGGTAGGGCATCAGGGACAGCTTGAGCCGGGTGAACGCCCGGGTGACCTCGACGGCTTCCTGGTCGAACGCCCACGGCACCCGGTAGGAGCTGGAGCCGTGCAGGCGGCTGTGCGAGGACAGCATCCCGAACGCCACCCACCGCTTGAACACCGCCGGGTCGGGGGTGCCCTCGAACCCGCCGATGTCGTGGCTCCAGAACCCGAACCCCGAGGCGGCCAGGGACAGGCCGCCGCGCAGGGACTCGGCCATGGACACGAACGTGGACTCACAGTCCCCACCCCAGTGCACCGGGAACTGCTGCCCACCCGCCGTGGCCGACCGGGCGAACAGCACCGCCTCCCCCTCACCCCGCTCGGCGACAAGCAGGTCGAACACGGCCCGGTTGTACAGGTGGGTGTAGTAGTTGTGCATCCGCGCCGGGTCCGACCCGTCATGCCACACCACGTCGGTGGGGATCCGCTCGCCGAAATCCGTCTTGAACGCATCCACCCCCTGAGCCAGCAGCCGGCGCAGGTGCCCCTGGAACCAGGCCACCGCGGCCGGGTTGGTGAAGTCCACCAGGCCCATGCCGGCCTGCCACTGGTCGGTCTGCCAGATCGACCCGTCCGCCCGCCTGACCAGGAACCCACCCGCGCGGCCCTCCTCGAACAGGGCGGAGCGTTGCGCGATGTAGGGGTTGATCCACACGCACACCTGCAACCCCTTGGCGTGCAACCGGGCCAGCATGCCCTCGGGGTCGGGGAACGTGGCCGGGTCCCAGGTGAAGTCGCTCCAGTGGAACGCCCGCATCCAGAAGCAGTCGAAATGGAACACACTCAACGGCAACCCACGCTCGGCCATGCCGTCCACGAACGAGGTCACCGTGGCCTCGTCGTAGTCCGTGGTGAACGACGTGGACAGCCACAACCCGTACGACCACGCCGGCGGCAACCCCGGGCGACCCGTCAGCGCCGTGTACCGGCGCAGCACCTCCTTGGGGGTCGGACCGTGGATCACGTAGTACTGCAGGCTCTGCCCCGGCACCGAGAACTGGGTGCGCGACACCGCCTCCGAACCCACCTCGAACGACACCCGCCCCGGGTGGTCCACGAACACCCCATAGCCGGCATCCGAGAGGTAGAACGGCACGTTCTTGTACGCCTGCTCACTGGAGGTGCCCCCGTCGGCGTTCCAGATGTCCACCGACTGCCCGTTCTTCACGAACGCCCCGAACCGCTCCCCCAACCCATACACGTGCTCACCCACCCCCAAGGCGAGCTGCTCGTGCACGAACGAATCACCCGCCGCATCGGTGACGATCCCCACCGACCGCGCCGACGACGACGTCAACACCCGACCATCCGCCTCGAAATCGACGTGCCACGGCCCGAGCGTCGCGATGCGCGCCGTGAGTCCGCCGGCCTGAAAGGTCGCGACGCCGCCGTTGGACCCCTGGGCCACCGTGACGTCCGCCGCGGCGTGGGCGACCTCGAAGGACGGACCTCGGGCGACGCTCCCCCGGTGGTGCTCGATGCGCACCCGGATCACGTCGTCCATCGGGCTGTCGAACGCCACCGTCACGAGCGCCGCGTCGAGCGTGTCCCCGCGCGAGATCACGGGCACGGACGACGCGTGCACGGTGAGCGTGTCGTCGCCGACGACGACGTCCACCACGGCGCGGGGGCGGAGGACCGTGACGCCCGGGAGGTGCCGCCAGTAGCCGTCCGTGAACCTCATCGGGCCGCCTTCGCGTGGAGGAGCGACCATCGAAGCGATTCGATGGTGAGAACACCGTAGATGTCGGCGTGAACCCTGTCCAGGAGACGGCCCGCCGGAGCAGCGTTTCGACGACCGTTCGACTCGCTAGGGTGGCTTCGGGAAGTCGACGAGGGGACGAGCGCGTGGTGACGATCGACGACGTGGCGCGGGCGGCCGGCGTCTCCGTGTCGACGGTGTCCTACACGTTCTCCGGCAAGCGCCCCATCTCCGCCGACACTCGCGCTCGCGTGGAGCGCGCCGTCAAGGACCTCGACTACCGACCGCACGCCGGTGCCCGCGCCCTGGCGTCGCAGCGCACCCAGGTGCTGGCGCTCATGGCCCCGCTGCGCGTCGACGTCAACGTCGGGGTCATCATGCAGTTCGTCACGGGCGTGGTCACGCGCGCGGGGTCGTACAAGCACGACGTCCTGCTCCTGACGCAGGACGACCACGACGGCATCGAGCGCGTCGCCGCGGGCTCGATGGTCGACGCCGTGATCATGATGGACGTCGAGGCCGAGGACCCGCGGCTCGCCATCCTCCGCCGGCAGCGGCAGCCTGCCGTCCTCATCGGCCTCCCCCGCGACGCCACCGGTTTCTCCTGCGTCGACCTGGACTTCGAGGCCGTCGGACGCACGGCCGTCGACCACCTGGCCGGGCTGGGGCACCGGCAGATCGCGCTCATCGGCTCCCCGCGGGCGGTGCTGAGCCGCGGGACGACGTATGCCGCCCGGCTCGTGCGCGGGTTCACGCAGGAGGCGACGCGGCTCCGCATCGACTCGGTGTTCGAGACCTGCGAGTCGTCGTACACCGGCGCGGTCGAGGCCGTCGACCAGGTTCTGGCGGCCCTGCCGGGCGTGACCGCGCTGATCGTGCACAACGAGGTCGCGCTGCCGGCCGTGCTCGAGACGCTGCGCGCCCGCGGCAAGGACGTGCCGGGCGACGTCTCCGTGGTCGCGGTCTGCCCGCAGGACGTGGCGCTCGGCCAGACCCAGCCGCTCACGGCCGTGGACATCCCCGCGCACACCATCGGCAGCGTCGCCGTCGACATGGCGATCGGCCGGCTCACCGGGAACGAGCCCGCCGAGACCCGCCTGCTCGCGCCGGTGCTCACGACGCGCACCAGCACCGCCGCGCCACGGAGAGAGGGCGCCGAGCTGCGGTGATCGGGCCCGAGCTCTAGACCCAGGCTCCGCCGCGCAGGACGCGGACGGGCCGCAGGTCGTCGTCGGTCACGACGAGGTCGGCACGGCGCCCCGCGGCGAGGGCCCCGAGGTCCCGCCGACCCAGGACGTCGGCCGGCGTGGTCGCGGCGGCGAGCACGGCGTCCTCCAGCGGGATGCCCGCGGCGACGACGTTGCGCACGACGTCGAGCAGGTGGGCGACCCCTCCGGCGATCGCGCCGGGCCGGCCACTCTCCTCCACGACGCGCGCGACGCCGCCCGCGACCGACACCTCCATGGGGCCGAGCCGGTACGCGCCGTCGGGCATGCCCGCGGCCGCCATCGCGTCGGTGACGAGCGCGATCGATCCGGGACCCACCAGGTCGAAGACCGAGCGAACCGTCCCGTCGGCCAGGTGCGTCCCGTCGGCCACGAGCTCCACCACCAGCTCCCCTCGGGCGGCGGCCGCGAGGCACGCGGCGATCGGTCCGGGGTCGCGGTGGTGCAGGGGGCGCATGCCGTTGAACAGGTGCGTGGCGGTGAGCCGACCGTTGCGGCGCGCGGCCAGCAGGTCGAACCCGCGGTCGACTGCCTCGTCCACCTGCTCCGCCGACGCGTCGGTGTGCCCGATCGACGGCACGGCGCCGACGTCGACCAGGGCCTCGATGGCCTGCTCGGCGCCGGGCACCTCGGGTGCCACGGTCATGGTCACCAGGTGCCCGCCGGCGGCCCCGGCGATCCGCCGGACCAGCGCGGCGTCGCCCGTCTGCATGTCCGCGGGGTTCTGCGCGCCGCAGCGGTCCGCCGACAGGAACGGCCCCTCGAGGTGGATGCCGACGATCTCACCGGCGTCCGCCAGGCCGGCGAGCAGGGCCGCGCGCTCGAGCAGGACGTCCGCCGGGGCGGTGACCAGCGATGCCACCAGGCTCGTGGTGCCGTGCCGGCGGTGCTCGTCCACCGCACGCCGGGCGTCGTCGGCGTCGACCGCGTCCGGGAAGCTCGAGCCGCCGCCCCCGTGGCAGTGCAGGTCCACCAGCCCCGGCAGGATCGTCATGCCGCTCGGCTCCGGGGCCGACCACCCGGGCGGCAGGCGGTCGACGGGGCCGACCCAGACGAGGGTGGCGCCGTCGACGACCACGACCCCGTCGTCGATCACGCCCCGAGGGGTGACGAGCCGACCGCGCAGGACGAGGGAGGTGTCGGTGCTCACGGGCCAATCCTTCCCCATGGCAGCGATGCTCCTTGCGCGTCGGACCACGATTCCCGCCTCAGGTGCACCCGACCGGTCCACCACCGCGCCACGCCGGCGCCGATCGCTCCCTCGGCAGCGGCGACCAGCGCGAACCAGGGGATGGCGCCCACGAGGTTCAGCGTCGCGAAGAGGGTGACGGACAGGGCCGCGCCGACCACCGCGAAGGCCGTGACGTGCACCCACTCGCGGGACGACCGCTGGAGCAGGTTCGCGAGCAGGAGGCCGGCCGGTATGCCGACCACGGCGACCGGGACGCACGCCACCATGAGGGCCACGAAGAGCAGGTAGATCCCGGAGGTCATCTCGCCCGACGACTCGGCGCCGCCGACGAGCAGCGCCACGACGACCGCCGTGGCATTGACCGCCGCGAGCACGGCCAGGCAGCGCAGGCACAGCGCGGTGATCGCGCCGCCGCCCCGGACGCCCGGGGCGCTCACGACACGCCCCGGAGCTGCCGGATGCCGGCCAACCGACGGGCCCCCCGCGCGAGCACCCGCAGGTAGAGCCGTTGCGCGACCACCGTGAGGGGCCCGGCGAGCCGCACCCACCACCGGTCAGGCACCGAGAAGGCCGTGACGACGAACCACAGGTCTCCCGCCTCGTCGCGCTCCACGGTGAACGCCTCCTCGCCGCGGAACGGATGCCCGGGCAGGGTGCCGTACCCGAACCCCACGCGGTCCGGCCCGCGCTCGACCCAGACCACCTCGCACGGCACCGACAAGGACGCGGGACCGATCCCGGGACGGCTCACGACCCGCAGTCCTGGCATCGCCTCCGGACCGTCCGGGAGCACCTCGACGAGCGCCGCCTCGTGCACCCGCCAGCGCAGCAGGGCGTCGCCGAGCGCGGCCAGGTCGTCGGGCGTCGCGCCCGGCATCAGCAGGTGACGCACGCGCAGGTGCCGGTAGCCGGCCGGCAGCGGACCGACCCGGGTGGCGCCGACCTGGCTGTACGTCAGCCCGGTCCTCTCGGGAGGGGCCGGGAGGAGCCGCAGCCCGAGCAGCGTGCACAGGACGAAGCCGAGCGCGTTGCCGAGGCCATGCGTCGCGGCCATCCACGACAGGCTCGGGTGCGGCAGGCCGCTCGCCTCCCCGACCGCCCACCACAGCGCGAGGAGCATCGACACGACGACGGTCGCCGCGCCGACCCGCAGGAGCGCCCGGGCCGCGACCGACCCGGCGAGCCCGACCGTGGCGGCGGCGGCACACCAGAGACCGGTCGTGAGGACCAGGGCGCCCAGAAGCTCGGCGACGTCTGAGATGAAGTAGCCCGCCAGCACGAGGAGCACGCCGAGGGGGACGGTCGTCGCCGCGAGGCGCGTCAACGGCGAGGCCGTCGCGTGCGCCACGAGTCCCACCACGAGGCACGCGCCGAACCCCGCGAACAGCATGTGCGGGACGGTCAGCGCCAGGTAGTCGCCCGAGAACCCCAGCAGCCCCCAGCCCGCCCGCTCGGCCACCAGCGCGAGGGCCCCGACCAGCGGAGTGGCCAGCGCGACCGCCGTCGTCAGCAGGCGGACGCGCAGGGCGCACGCCGCCAGGAGAGCCGACGCGAGAGCGAACGGCACCGCGAGGACCGCTGCGCGCACGCCCACGGGGAGCCAGACGCTCGCCGCCGCGAGGAGCCCGACCGAGGGCCACAGCAGCGACCGCGACCGTGGCACCGTGCGGTCCCCCAGCAGCCGCAGACCGAGCGGCAGGACGACGACGGCACCGAGCCCGACGACCGCCCGGACCGCGTCCGCGGCGGCCGGCGTCAGCTCGCTCACGCGCGCACCGCCCGCACGAGCGCCAGGACGTCCTCCGACGCACCGCGCAGGACCGGCAGCCGGGACAGCCGCACCAGCCGGCCGATCAGGGGCGCGACCCCCTCCACCAGCGTCCGAGTCCGACGCTGACCCGGCGATCCGTCGTAGACCCAGAAGAGCGTCACGCCGAGCTGCGCGAGCCACAACAGCTCGGGCAGCTCGGCGCGCAGGCTGGTGGGCACCGCGGGGGACGCGCCCTCGACGAGCTCCCGGAACACCGCCTGGCTCAGCTCCCGGGACTCGGCCGACTCGGCGGAGAACGGGCTCGCCGCAGACCCCGGCCGGATGGCGACCGTGACGAACTCCGCGCCGAACGCGTGGTACTCGGCGAAGGCGTCGACCGCCGCGAGCATCACGCCCCGCAGCCGGGTCGTCAGGTCGCCGCCCTCGGCCAGCACCCGCCGGGCGCGGACGGCCTGCTCCCGCGTGACGTCGAGGTAGAGCTCCTGGACCAGGTGGTCCTTGGAGGCGAAGTGGTAGTACGCGTTGCCGGTGGCGACGCCGGCCTCCTGCGCGATCGCCCGCATGGTCGTCGCCGCATAGCCGCGCTCACGGAACAGCCGGAGGGCCGTGGCCCGCACGAGTGCTTTGGTGTCCTCGCTCATGCAGTCATTTGAACACGTTCAACTGAACACGTTCAAGAGTCCGGCGGTGTGACGTGGGACGGCTAGAAGAGGCGGGAGCCGGAGTCGTCGACGCCCTTCATGGCGTCGTAGTCGAGGACCAGGCAGCCGATGCCGCGGTCCGTGGCCAGCACGCGCGCCTGGGGCTTGATCTCCTGCGCGGCGAAGACGCCGCGGACCGGCGCGAGGTGGGGGTCGCGGTTGAGCAGCTCGAGGTAGCGGGTGAGCTGCTCCACACCGTCGATGTCGCCGCGCCGCTTGATCTCGACGGCCACCGTGCCGCCGGACGGGTCCTTGGCAAGGATGTCGACCGGGCCGATGGCCGTCGGGTACTCCCGGCGGACCAGGGTGTGGCCGGTGCCGAGCAGGATGATCTGTGCGGCGAGCAGCTCCTGCAGGTGGGCCTCGACGCCGTCCTTCACCAGCCCGGGGTCGACGCCCAGCTCGTGCGCCGAGTCGTGCTGCACGTCGTACAGCTCGATCTCGAGGCGGTCGTCCGACTTCTGGTGCTGCACGGTCCACACCTGGGTGACGCCGGCCGCCCGGGCCTCGTCGGACGGCTCCGACACCGCGAGCGTGCACGGCGGGCTCATCCAGTTGAGGGGCTTGTACGAGCCGCCGTCGGAGTGCAGCAGCACGCTGCCGTCGGACTTCACGACCAGCAGGCGCGTGGCCAGCGGGAGGTGGGCGTTGAGGCGACCGCTGTAGCGCGCGGAGCAGGACGCGACGACGAGGCGCATCGGATCTCTTCCGGAGTGGGGGGTGGAGCTCAGATGACCGAGCCGACGCGCGAGGGCGTCGCCTCGATCCACGACGTGAGGCCGGCGTACGCCTCGGCGCTCATGAGCAGCTGGACCGTCTCGGTGGACGACCCCGGGCGGCACGTCACGACGACCTGCCCGGCGCCGTGCTCGCGCCGCTCCACCACCGTGAGGCCCAGGCGCTGCCAGCGCGCCCGCGGACGGGTGGCGAGCGACCGGTACCGCCACCAGTAGAGCCGGTCCGTGCCGTACTGCGCGACGCCCGACGACCAGGGCCCGTCGGCGGTGCGGCCGACTGCGCAGTGGAACGACCCGACCCGGCGGTTGAGCGTGTGCACCCGGGAGACCCAGAGTGCGGCGACGGCGAGCAGCAGGACGACGACCACACACCCGAGTGTGACGACGACCCCGCTCACCGTGGCGACGACCTAGTGCGCGGCCGGCGTCGCGGGGCGTGCGCCCTCGACGACGTCCTCGGCGACGACGGTCAGGTGGTTCGAGTCGAAGGACAGGAACCCGCCCTCGACCTGCCAGCGCTTCGGCTGGGCGCCCTGCGTGGGGAACACGCGGAGCTCGCCCGGCTGCAGCACGGACAGCACGGGCTCGTGACCGGCCAGGATGCCGATGTCACCCTCGCCCGCCTTGGCCGAGACCATGTAGGCAGTTCCGGACCACAGCTTGCCGGCGGTCGCGACGATCTCGACCTCGAACTCTGCCACGAGACCCTCCTTCGATGATGTGCGGGACTGCGCGGGGCGCCGTCAGCGACGGCGCCCCGCGGGGGCGTGCTCAGACGCCGTAGTCCTTCTGGATGCGGGCCCAGTTGCGCTCGAGGTCCTCGAGGCCACCGATGTTGAAGAACGCCTGCTCGGCGATGTGGTCGAACTCGCCGTCAGCGATCTTGCCGAAGGCCTCGACCGTCTCGCTGAGCGGCACCGTCGAACCGACGACACCCGTGAACTTCTCGGCCATGTACGTGTTCTGCGAGAGGAACTGCTGGATGCGGCGGGCGCGTGCGACGACCGTCTTGTCCTCCTCCGACAGCTCGTCGACACCGAGGATCGCGATGATGTCCTGGAGCTCCTTGTTGCGCTGCAGGATCGACTTCACGCGGGTCGCGGCGTCGTAGTGCGCCTGGCCGACGTAGCGCGGGTCGAGGATCCGGCTGGTGGAGGTGAGCGGGTCCACGGCGGGGTACAGACCGCGCGACGCGATCTCGCGGGACAGCTCGGTCGTCGCGTCGAGGTGCGCGAACGTCGTGGCCGGCGCGGGGTCGGTGTAGTCGTCGGCGGGCACGTAGATCGCCTGCAGCGAGGTGATCGAGTGACCGCGCGTCGAGGTGATGCGCTCCTGGAGGATGCCCATCTCGTCGGCGAGGTTCGGCTGGTAGCCGACCGCGGACGGCATGCGGCCGAGCAGCGTCGACACCTCGGAACCGGCCTGCGTGAACCGGAAGATGTTGTCGATGAAGAGCAGCACGTCCTGCTTCTGCACGTCGCGGAAGTACTCCGCCATCGTCAGGGCGGACAGGGCGACCCGCAGGCGGGTGCCCGGCGGCTCGTCCATCTGGCCGAAGACGAGCGCCGTCTTGTCGAAGACGCCGGCCTCCTCCATCTCGACGATGAGGTCGTTGCCCTCACGGGTGCGCTCGCCGACACCGGCGAACACCGACACACCACCGTGGTTGAGCGCGACGCGCTGGATCATCTCCTGGATGAGGACCGTCTTGCCGACGCCCGCACCGCCGAAGAGGCCGATCTTCCCGCCGAGCACGTACGGCGTCAGCAGGTCGATGACCTTGATGCCGGTCTCGAACATCTGGGTCTTCGACTCCAGCTGGTCGAAGGCCGGGGGCTTGCGGTGGATGGGCCAGCGCTCGGTGATCTCGAGCTTCTCGCCCTCCTTGAGGTTGAGCACCTCGCCGATGACGTTGAAGACGTGGCCCTTGGTGATGTCGCCGACGGGCACGGAGATCGCCTCGCCGGTGTCGCGCACGAGCGCGCCGCGGACCAGGCCGTCGGTCGGCTTGAGCGCGATGGCGCGGATGAGCGAGTCGCCGAGGTGCTGGGCGACCTCGAGGGTCATCGTCGTCGCGCCCTCGGCCTCGCCCTCGCCCTGCGCCGACAGGTCGATGTCGACCTGGAGCGCGTTGTAGATCTCGGGGATCTGGTCGGACGGGAACTCGATGTCGACGACGGGGCCGATGACCCGCGCGACCCGACCCACGCCGGGGCCGGACGCGTGCTCGACGGCCGCTTCGGTGGTGGTAGCAGTCATGGTTTCTCCAGTGTTAGGAGGCGAGCGCGTCGGCGCCCGACACGATCTCGCTGATCTCTTGGGTGATCTCGGCCTGGCGGGCCTGGTTGGCGAGCCGGGTGTACATGCGCACCAGGTCCTCGGCGTTCTCGGTCGCGGTGTGCATCGCCCGCTGGCGGGCGGCGAGCTCGGAGGCCGCGGCCTGCAGGAGGCAGGTGTAGATGCGGCTGCGCACGTACATCGGGAGCAGCGCGTCCAGCACGGCCTCCGGCGACGGCTCGAACTCGTACAGCGGCGGCACCTCGTTCTCGTCGCGCGCCTCGACGCCCTCGACGATCTCGAGCGGGAGCAGCCGGATCACGCGCGGCGTCTGCGACACCATGTTCTTGAAGTTCGTGAACACGACGTGCAGCTCCGAGACGCCGCCCTCGTCCACCGGTGCCTGGAACGCCGCGAGCAGCGTCTGCGCGATCTCGGTGGCGGTCTCGACCGACGGCGCGTCCGAGTTGCCCGACCACTGCTCCGCGAGCTCACGCCCGCGGAACGCGTAGTACGAGATGGCGCGGCGACCGACGGCGTAGACCACCGGCTCCTTGCCCGCCTCGGTGAGGCGACCGATGAGGCGCTCGGCCTCGCGGATCGCGCTCGCCGAGTAGGCGCCGGCCATGCCGCGGTCCGACGTGACGACGAGGACCGCGACCCGGTTGGTGTCCGTCCGCTCGGTGACGAGCGGGTGGGTCACGTTGGAGTGCGTGGCCACGGCCGACACCGCACGGGTCAGCGCCCGGGAGTACGGCGTCGCCGCCGTCACCCGGTCCCGCGCCTTGCCGATGCGCGAGGCAGCGATGAGCTCCATCGCGCGGAAGATCTTCTTCAGCGACTGTGTCGACCGGATCCGCTGCCGGTAGACGCGCTGCTGACCTGCCACGGTCAGCCCTTCTTCTGCCGGACGATCTGCTCCTGCTCGACCTCGACCTCGGCGCCGTCGTCGACGGAGCCGACCAGCGTCGAGCCGTCACCCACGAGGAACCCGTTGCGGAACTCGTCGATCGCGTCGCCGAGAGCCTTCTCGGTGTCGTCCTCGAGCTTGCCGGACGACGCGATGGTCGACAGGACCTCGGTGTTGCGGCGCAGGTGGTCGAGCAGCTCGGTCTCGAACCGGCGGACGTCGGCCAGCGGGACGTCGTCCAGCTTGCCCTTCGTGCCGGCCCAGATCGACGCGACCTGGTCCTCGACCGGGTACGGCGAGTACTGCGCCTGCTTGAGCAGCTCCATCAGGCGGGCGCCACGGGTCAGCTGCGCGCGCGACGCCGCGTCGAGGTCGGACGCGAACATCGCGAACGCCTCCAGGGAGCGGAACTGCGCGAGGTCCAGCTTCAGCGTGCCGGAGACCTTCTTCATCGCCTTGACCTGCGCGGCACCACCGACGCGGGACACCGAGATGCCGACGTCGACGGCCGGGCGCTGGTCCGCGTTGAACAGGTCCGACTGCAGGAAGATCTGGCCGTCGGTGATGGAGATGACGTTGGTCGGGATGTAAGCCGACACGTCGTTGGCCTTGGTCTCGATGACCGGCAGACCCGTCATCGAGCCGCCGCCCAGCTCGTCGGAGAGCTTGGCGCAACGCTCGAGCAGACGGGAGTGCAGGTAGAAGACGTCGCCGGGGTACGCCTCGCGGCCCGGCGGGCGGCGGAGCAGCAACGACACGGCGCGGTAGGCCTCGGCCTGCTTGGACAGGTCGTCGAAGACGATGAGGACGTGCTTGCCCTGGTACATCCAGTGCTGGCCGATGGCCGAGCCGGTGTAGGGCGCGAGGTACTTGAAGCCGGCCGGGTCGGACGCGGGCGCCGCGACGATGGTCGTGTACTCGAGCGCGCCGGCCTCCTCCAGGGCGCCGCGGACGGCGGCGATGGTGGAGCCCTTCTGGCCGATGGCGACGTAGATGCAGCGGACCTGCTGCTTCGGGTCGCCCGTCTCCCAGTTGGCCTTCTGGTTGATGATCGTGTCGATCGCGATGGCTGTCTTGCCGGTCTGGCGGTCGCCGATGATGAGCTGGCGCTGGCCGCGGCCGATCGGGATCATCGCGTCGATGGCCTTGAGGCCGGTCTGCAGCGGCTCGTCGACCGACTTGCGGTGCATGACGCCGGGGGCCTGCAGCTCGAGGGCGCGGCGGCCCTCGGTCTTCAGCTCGCCCAGGCCGTCGATCGGCTGGCCCAGCGGGTCGACGACGCGGCCGAGGTACCCGTCACCGATCGGGACGGAGAGGACCTCGCCCGTGCGGCGGACCTCCTGGCCCTCCTCGATGCCGGTGAACTCGCCCAGGACGACGACGCCGATCTCGCGGACGTCGAGGTTGAGCGCGAGGCCGAGCGTGCCGTCCTCGAAGCGGAGCAGCTCGTTGGCCATCGCGCCGGGCAGGCCCTCGACCTGCGCGATGCCGTCGGCGGTCAGCGTCACGCGACCGACCTCTTCGGAGACCACACCGGTCGGCTCGTAGGACTTCACGAAGCTGTCCAGCGCGGCCCGGATCTCGTCCGGCCGGATCGTCAGCTCAGCCATTGCTCTTCTCCTGTCGTGACCGCCGGTCGGGCGGTCGAAGTGTCGTGCACGTCGTTCAAGGGACCGGCCTGGGGCCGATACTCAGCTGGCAAGTCGTCGTCGTGCGTCGGCGAGCCTGGCGAGCACGGTCGAGTCGACCACGTCCGCGCCCACCTGGATGCGCAGTCCCCCGAGGATCTCGGGGTCCACGGTCACGTTGAGCTGCAGGTCCTGCCCGTATGCCTGCTGCAGGATGCCGCCCAGACGTTCCAGCTGGGCGGGCGAGAGCTCGCTGCCCGAGGTCACGGACGCCACGAGGCGCTGACGACGGGCGGCCGCGAGGTCGGCCACGTGACCGAGCGTCGCGACGAAGCGGCGACCCCGGGGGGCCTGTGCCGCGCGCCGCGCCACCGCGAGGGTGGCGTCGGCGACCTTGCCCTCGAGGAAGCCGGACGCGAGGTCCGCGCGCTTGTCGCCCGGGACCCGGGGGTCGAAGAGCGCCTGGCGCACCTCGCGCTGGCCGACGAGCGACCGCGTGATGCGGAACAGCTCGTCCTCGACCCGCTCGAGCTCGCCCTTGGCCTGCGCCGACACGAGCAGGGCGTCGAAGCCCAGCTGCTCGATGGCATCGACCAGGTCCTCCGCCGACGACCAGTGCGCCTGCGCGAGGAAGGTCACCACGTCGACGACCCGCTTGTCGCACCGCGCGAGCACGCCCGCCACGAGACCGGCCTTGGCGCCCGGCTCGATGGACTGGTCCGACAGGGTCCGCCGCAGCGAGCCCGAGGAGTCCAGCGCGTCCACGACGGCGAACAGCTGCTCGCCGAGCGTGATCGCCTCCGCGCCCGCCGCGGCCAGGACCGGCTCGAACCGGACCTGTGCCGCGGACAGGGACGCCAGACTCGTGCCGCGCATCAGTTCTCCTTGCTCGCGCTCGTGGCGGCGGTGGACGCCTCGAGCTCGGCCAGGAAGCGGTCGACCACGCGCGACTGCCGCGCGGCGTCCTCGAGCGACTCGCCGACGATCTTGGAGGCGAGGTCGGTGGCGAGAGCGCCCACGTCGGCACGCAGCGAGACCGCCGCCTGCTGACGCTCGGCCTCGATCTGGCGCTGGGCCGTCTCGAGGGTGCGGGCGGCCTCGGACGCAGCCTTGGCCTTGAGCTCGGTGACGATGGCACCGCCCTCGGCGCGGGCGGCCTCCTTGATGCGGGCGGCCTCCGTGCGCGCGTCGGCGAGCTGCTGCTCGTACTCCGCGCGCAGGGCGGCGGCCTCGGCCTGAGCGGCCTCGGCGTGCTGGATCCCGCCCTCGATCTTCTCCGCGCGCTCGTCGAGGATCGCCTGGAACTTGGGCAAGGCGTACTTGATGAACACGAGGCCGATGATCACCACGATGACCAGGGACCAGACGATGTCGTAGGTCTCTGGCAGGAGGGGGTTGATGTCCTCCGTGTCGGTGGCCGCCACCACGCTCTGCGCGGCAGCGGCGAGCTGCGCGGCGATCACTTCAAGAAGAACGGCGTGGCGATGGCGAGCAGCGCGAGGATCTCGATGAACGCCAGACCGATGAACATGGTGGAGCGGAGCTGGCCGGACATCTCAGGCTGACGCGCCATGCCCTCGATCGTCTTGCCGAACAGGATGCCGAGGCCGATGCCGGGGCCGATGGCCGCGAGACCGTAGCCGACGAGGGCGAGACCGGTGATTTCCACTGGATCTGGTTCCTTTCATCTGCGCGCCGCTCGGCGCGTCCGTTGCGGGCGACGGACCCGGGATCAGGCCGTCGCGGGTCGATCAGTGCTCTTCGACGGTCGCCATCTGGAGGTAGACGGCCGTGAGGATGGCGAAGACGTACGCCTGCAGCGCCGCGACGAAGACCTCGAGCAGGAAGAACCCGAAGCCGGCGACGAAGGTCACGGCGCCGAACAGCTTGAGCCCGGCCGACGCCTCGAAGAGCAGGAAGGACGTCGCCGCGAAGCAGAGCGCCAGCAGCAGGTGGCCGGCGAGCATGTTGGCCAGGAGTCGGATGACCAGCGTGGCGGGCCGCAGGATGAAGACCTGCAGGGCCTCGACCGGGGTCAGCAGGATGTAGATCGGCCACGGGACGCCCGGCGGGAACAGGCTGTGCTTCAGGTAGCCGCCGACGCCGAACTTCTTGACGCCCTGGTACTGGTACATCACGTAGACCCACAGCGCGAAGATGATCGGCAGCCCGATCACCGAGGTGCCCGCGATGTTGAGGAACGGGATGACGCCGGTGATGTTGAAGGCGAAGACGGCGAAGAAGATCGTCGTGATCATCGGGACGTACTTCTTGCCCTCCTTCTCACCCAGGATCTCGTACGCGATCGAGTTCCGGCAGAAGTCGAGGCCCATCTCGAGGACGCTCTGGAACCGGCTGGGGATCAGCTTCGCGCGCTTGGCGCCGATGACGAAGAGCAGCAGGAGCGCGATGACGGCGATGAACCGGACCAGGATGATCCGGTTGATCTCGAACGGTGTGCCCTCGAACCAGATGGCCGGCGGGAAGAAGTCGATGAGCGAGGGGGCGTGGAAGCCCCCGCTGCCGTCTTCTTCCGCGGCGAGCGGCAGGATCGTCGCAAGGCTGAACAGGGCGGTCTCCTGTGGTCGTGGGCGCCGAGTGCCGCCTCAGTGCGGGCACGAGCACGGCGTCGGGCCGTCTTGGATGGGAGGAAGCCTAACCTATGAACGGGCTTGGTCCGGACCTGGTACAGCGCCCCCGGAGGGCCCCTGAGGGGGTGTCGGACCGGCCGCCGGCTCGAAGTAGCCGACCCGTCCGCGGGACACCGCGCGGGCGTCCAGGACGGCCGACCCGATGACGCCCGCGAGCATGACGACGGCCAGCACCTGCGGGTTGTAGAAGTCGAGCGGCTTGAGGGCCACGAGCAGCGCGATCACGACGACGATCTTGACCAGCCAGGCGCCCAGGATGACCGCCATCATCGTCGCCGGGGCGGAGCGCGTCGTGCGCTGCACGGAGATCACCGTGGTGCCCGAGAAGAGCAACGCGACGCCGACCCCGATGAGTGCTCCCCAGACCCCGGAGAGCCCGTCGACCAGGTAGCCGACGAGCACGCCGACGACCGTGAGGACGCCGAGCAGGACGAGCATGTCGCGCAGCGCCTGGCGGAAGACGAGGTCGGTGCTGGACGGTGTGGCGGTCATCGGGTTGCAGCCTCCAGAGGCGGTGTGGCGGCCCGGCCGCGCAGCGGCCCGAGCGTCAGCAGGGTGGCGGCGAGCACGGCCGCGCCGAAGGAGATGAGGACCACCGTGGTCGACCAGCGGACCAGCGCGGCGACCCCGAAGGCGAAGACCGCGGTCCACACGTACATGATCGCGACCGCGCGCCGGTGGGAGTGGCCCAGCTGCAGCATGCGGTGGTGCAGGTGCATGCGGTCCGGGTGGAACGGCGACCTGCCGGCGCCGACGCGCCGGACGATCGCGAGGCCCATGTCGAGCAGCGGGAGCAGCAGCACCGCGAACGGCAGGAGCATCGGCAGGAACGCGGGGAAGCGCTGGCGGACCAGCGCCTGCTCGGGGTCGATCTGGCCCGTGACGACGATCGCCGCGGCGCTGAAGACGAACCCCAGGACCATCGCGCCCGAGTCGCCCATGAAGATGCGGGCGGGATAGACGTTGTGCGGCAGGAAGCCGACGCACGCGCCGACCAGCACCGCGAGCACCAGGGCCGCGAGGTTGGCGTTGGCGTACGCGCCGGGGTTGGCGCCGGCCGTCAGCAGGTACGCGTACAGGAAGAACGCAGTGCCGCCGATGGCGAGGACCCCCGCCGCGAGGCCGTCGAGCCCGTCGACGAAGTTGACGGCGTTCATGGCGATCACCACGGTGAGCACGGTGAGGAACGCCCACATCCGGGTGGACCCGAGCAGCTGCCCGTTCCCCGTGGGCAGCTGGTAGAGCAGCACGCCCTGCCACGCCAGGAACACGCCGGCCAGCACCTGGCCGATCAGCTTGGTGAGCCAGTCGAGGTCCCAGATGTCGTCGGCGACCCCCAGCGCGCACACGATCGCCGCGCCCCCGACGATGCCGATGAGCGGTCGCGGGTTGGCGTACACGTTCTCGAGGAACGGCAGCCGGCTCGTCATGAGGATCGCCACGAGGATGCCCGCGAACATCGCCATGCCCCCCAGCCGGGGCGTCGGGATCGCGTGCACGTCCCGGTCCCGCACGGCCGTGATGGCCCCCCAGCGCAGCGCGCACCAGCGCGCCAGCGGCGTCATCAGGTACGCCACGGTGGCGGAGATGAGCAGGGCGAGCAGGTAGACCCTCACGCGGTGGGCCCCTCGACCGGGGTGACCTCGTTCAGCTGCTCGAGGGTCAGCGCTCCGGCGCGGACCAGCCGCAGCGTCTCCCCGGTGGCGTCGACGATGCTCGACGAGACCTTCCCCGGGGCGTCGCCGCCGTCGAGGTAGACGGCCACGGAGGCGCCGAGCTGGTCGTAGGCCTCCTGCGCCGTGACGGCGGCCGGCGAGCCGGTCGTGTTCGCGCTCGAGACCGCGAGCGGCCCCGTGCGACGCAGCAGGGCGAGGGCGGTCTCGTGGTCCGGCACGCGCAGCGCGACCGTGCCGCGGGTCTCCCCGAGGTCCCAGGCCAGCGACGGCTGCGCGCGGACGATGAGCGTGAGGCCGCCCGGCCAGAACGCCTCGGCCAGTGCGCGGGCACCGGCGGGCACGTCGGTGGCCAGGCCGTCGAGCGTGCGCACGTCCGGGATCAGCACGGGCGGCGGCATCTGCCGGCCTCGGCCCTTGGCGTCCAGGAGCGCCTGGACGGCCGGCGGCGTGAAGGCGTCGGCCGCGATCCCGTAGACGGTGTCCGTCGGCAGCACGACGAGCCCGCCGCGGGACAGGACGTTGACTGCCTCGTCGAGCGCCGGGCCCCAGGTCGTGGGGTCGCTCGCGGGGGTGATCCGGTCGTTCACGGCGCCGAGTCTGTCACGTGGAGGTGTGCGCCACGGCGCGCGACCAGCATCCGCGGCCGGCCCGTCAGGTCCGGGCGCGACTCGACGTCGACGAAGGCGCCGGTGGCGAGGGCGTCGGCGCGTGCGGCGGCGTCCTGCACCTCGGCGTGCTCCATGACGAGCAGCCCGCCCGGCACCAGCAGGCGCGCGGCCGCCCGCAGCACCGCGCGCGGCACGTCGAGGCCGTCGATCCCGCCGCCGTAGAGGGCCAGGTCGGGGTCGTGGTCGCGCACCTCGGGGTCCACCGGCTCCGCGTCCGGCGGGATGTACGGCGGGTTGGCCACGAGCACGTCGACCGTGCCGTCGAGCTCGCTCAGCAGCGTCGGGTCGGCGACGTCCCCGTGCTCGACGCGCAGGGTCGCCCCGTTGTGCGCGGCGTTCCGCCGCGTCAGGTCCACGGCCTCCGGCGACAGGTCCACCGCGACCACCCGGGCCGCGGGGACCTCGGTGGCGACCGCGACGGCGATGCCCCCGGCACCGCAGCAGAGGTCGACGACGAGCGGGTGGTCGAGCCGGGCCGCCTCGTCGATGGCGACCTGCGCGACCACCTCGGTCTCCGGCCGCGGGACGAAGACGCCGGGCTCGACCAGCAGCGTCAGGTACCGGAACCCGGTGGTGCCGACGATGTGCTGCAGCGGCTCGCGGTTCCGTCGCCGCTCGACGAGACCCGCGAACTGCTCCGCGAAGCCCTCGGGCACCGGAGGCGCGAGCACGAGCTCCAGGCGCTCCTGCCCGAGGACGTGCGCGGCGAGTGCGGTCGCGTCGTGCCGCGGCGAGGTCACGCCCGCCTCGGCGAGCAGGCGCGTCGCGCCCTCGACCAGCGCGCGCAGGTCGGGGGCGGTCACGCGTCCCCCGCCGCCGCCAGCCGCGCGGCCTCGTCGGCGTCGATCGCGGACTGCACGACGGGACCCAGCTCGCCGCCCAGGACGGTGTCGAGGTTGTACGCCTTGTAGCCCGTGCGGTGGTCGGCGATGCGGTTCTCCGGGAAGTTGTACGTCCGGATGCGCTCCGAGCGGTCGACCGTGCGGACCTGCGACCGGCGCGCCTCGCTCGCGGCGGCGGCGGCCTCCTCCTGGCGGGCGGCCAGGATCCGGGCACGCAGCACGCGCATGCCGGCCTCACGGTTCTGCAGCTGCGACTTCTCGTTCTGCATCGACACGACGATGCCCGTCGGCAGGTGCGTGATGCGAACGGCGGAGTCGGTGGTGTTCACCGACTGGCCGCCGGGACCGGACGACCGGTACACGTCGATGCGCAGGTCGTTGGCGTCGATGGCCACCTCGGCCTCGTCCTCGGCCTCCGGGAAGACGAGGACGCCGGCCGCGGACGTGTGGATCCGGCCCTGCGACTCGGTCACCGGCACGCGCTGGACGCGGTGCACGCCGCCCTCGTACTTCAGGTGCGCCCAGACGCCGTCCTCCGGCGCGACCGTGCCGCGTGCCTTGATGGCCAGCTGGGCGTCCTTGTAGCCCCCGAGGTCCGACTCGGTCGCACCGAGCAGCTGCGTGGCCCAGCCCATCTTCTCCGCGTACCGCGTGTACATCCGCAGCAGGTCGGCGGCGAACAGGGCGGACTCCTCGCCGCCCTCCCCCGCCTTGACCTCGAGGATCACGTCGCGTGCGTCGTCGGGGTCGCGCGGGATGAGCACCTCGCGCAGCCGGGCGGACGCGGCGTCGGCGGCCGCCTGCAGGCTGGGCAGCTCGGCGGCGAAGCTCTCGTCGGCCTCGGCCAGCTCGGCCGCGGCGTCGGCGTCGTCGGACGCGGCCTTCCAGGCGGTGTACGCCTGCGCGACGCGGCCGAGCTCGGCGTACCGCCGGCCCAGCTTCCGCGCGTTCGCGGCATCGGCGTGCACGGCGGGGTCGGCGAGCTGCGCCTCGATCTGCGCGTGCTCGGCGAGCAGCGGCTCGGCGGCGGCGAATGCCTCGCTCATGCGGGTGTCCTCAGGCTCGTGCTGCTGGGTCCGACAACGACACAGCGCCGGTGCCCTCGCGGACACCGCCATGGAGGGCGGTCGTCCGCGCCGGGCACCGGCGCTGCGGGAATGCTAGGCGTCGGCCTTCTTGCCGTAACGCGCCTCGAACCGGGCCACGCGGCCACCGGTGTCGAGGATCTTCTGCTTGCCCGTGTAGAACGGGTGGCAGGCGCTGCAGACGTCGGCGTGGATCTTGCCGGAGGTCACGGTCGAGCGCGTGACGAAGGTGCTGCCACAGGTGCAGGTGACCTCGGTMAGGACGTACTCGGGGTGGATGTCAGCCTTCACGAAACTTCTCCTTGGGTGGATGTCTCCGGGTCCGGACGCGCGAGACGGCGCCGGTGAACCGCAGACCAGCGAACCATTGTGCCAGAACAGCGCGGGCCGCCGAAATCATCCCCGTCCCGCGACTCAGAACGGCTGGGCGTCGAGGCGCGCGAGCTCCTCCTCCACGTCGAAGTCGGCCGGGGGCCAGCCGAGGTGCAGGCCCTCGAGCGCGTCGCGCAGCAGGCGTCCGACGGCCAGCCGCGCGTACCACTTGTTGTCGGCCGGCACGGCGTACCACGGCGCGTGGTCGGTGTTCGTGCGGTCGAGGACGGCCTGGTAGGCCTCCCGGTACGCCGGCCACTTCGCGCGCTCGTCGATGTCGCCCGGGTTGAACTTCCAGTACTTGTCCGGGCGCTCGAGGCGCTCCCGCAGCCGTGCCTTCTGCTCCTTGGGCGAGACGAGCAGGGCCACCTTGACGATGACCGTGCCCGAGTCGACGATCTCCTGCTCGAACGCGTTGATCTCGTCGTACCGCGGCTCCCACACCTCGCGCGGCGCCAGCTCGTTCACCCGCACCACCAGGACGTCCTCGTAGTGCGACCGGTCGAACACCCCGATGTGCCCCGGCGTCGGCAGCGCCTCCCGGATGCGCTGCAGGTAGTGCTGCGAGCGCTCCTTCTCCGTCGGGACGCCGAACGAGTGCAGCTGGACGCCCTGCGGGTCGACCAGGCCGAGCACGTGGCGCACGATCCCGCCCTTGCCGGCGGTGTCCATGCCCTGCAGCACCAGCAGCACGGAGCGGTTCCCGCCCGAGCGGCCCTGGGCGAACAGCCGCTCCTGCGCGTCGCTGAGGTGCTCGCCGTCCGCGACCAGCCGCTTGTCGGCCGCCTCCTCGCTGTGGTCCCAGCCGGGCGTCGCGGACAGGTCCGCGGCGGCCAGGTCGTACCCGGGCTCGACCCGCAGGACCTCCCGCGGGGGTGTGCTCCACGACTTCGCCATCGAATCGCCTCCAGGGTGCGCTGCGGACGAGTGCACGGTAGCGGGACGACGACGGCMCCGCTCCCCTGAGCGGGGAACGGGGCCGTGCGCGCGGGTCGGTCAGTCGCTGCCGGGGGTCGTCTTCTGCACCTGGAGCAGGAACTCGACGTTCGACTTGGTCTCGCGGAGCTTGCCGATGAGCAGCTCGATGGCCTGGGTCTGGTCGAGCGCACCCATGACGCGGCGCAGCTTGTAGATGATCTTCAGCTCGTCGTGCGGCATGAGGATCTCCTCGCGGCGCGTGCCCGACGCGTTGACGTCGACCGCCGGGAAGATCCGCTTGTCCGCCAGGCCGCGGGAGAGCCGGAGCTCCATGTTCCCCGTGCCCTTGAACTCCTCGAAGATGACCTCGTCCATCTTGGAGCCCGTCTCCACCAGCGCCGACGCGAGGATGGTGAGCGAGCCGCCGTGTTCGATGTTGCGGGCCGCGCCGAAGAACCGCTTGGGCGGGTACAGCGCCGAGGCGTCGACACCACCCGACAGGATGCGCCCGGACGCCGGGGCGGCCAGGTTGTAGGCCCGCGAGAGGCGGGTCAGCGAGTCGAGCAGCACGACGACGTCCTGGCCCAGCTCGACCAGGCGCTTGGCGCGCTCGATGGCGAGCTCGGCGACGATCGTGTGGTCCGAGGCGGGGCGGTCGAACGTCGAGGCGATGACCTCGCCCTTGACCGTCCGCTCCATGTCCGTGACCTCTTCGGGGCGCTCGTCGACGAGCACGACCATGAGGTGGACCTCGGGGTTGTTGGTCGTGATGGCGTTCGCGATCTGCTGCATGATGATCGTCTTGCCCGCCTTGGGGGGCGCGACGATGAGGCCGCGCTGGCCCTTGCCGATGGGCGCGACGATGTCGATCACGCGCGGCGACAGCTTGCCCGAGTCGCTCTCGAGGCGGAGGCGCTCCTGCGGGTACAGCGGCGTGAGCTTGTTGAACTCGGGGCGCACGCGGGCGCCGTCCGGCTCCAGGCCGTTGACCGAGTCCAGGCGGACCAGCGCGTTGAACTTGCTGGGCCGGTTGCCCTGCGGCGGCTGCTCGCCCTCGCGCGGCTGGCGGACGGCGCCGGTGACGGCGTCGCCGCGGCGCAGGCCGTAGCGCTTGACCTGGTTGAGCGAGACGTACACGTCGTTGGCGCTGGGCAGGTAGCCCGTGGTGCGGACGAACGCGTAGCTGTCCATGAGGTCGAGGATCCCGGCGACGGGGAGCAGGACGTCGTCGTCGTTGACCTCGATGTCGTCGAGCCCGGCGAGCTCGCCGGCCCCCGGGCGGCCGCGCGTGCCACGGCCCTTGCGGTCGCGGTCACGGTCGCGGTAGCGGTCACGCGAGCGACGGCGGCGACCGCCGCGCTCGTCGAGACCGTCCTCGTCCTGGTCCCGGCGCGGCTGGGTGCCCTGCTGCTGGGTCCCCTGCGGGGCGTTGCCGCCCTGCTGACGGGTGCCCTGCTGGCCGTCGCGCTGCGGGCGCTCCTGCTGCTGGGTGTCGCGCTGCTGGCCGTTGGTCTGCTGACGGTCCTGCTGACCGTTCGTCTGCTGGCCGTTGGACGGGGCGCGGTCGCCCTCGTCGGCCTGCGGGGCTCCGGCGCCGCGGCCGGCCCGGCGCGAGCGCCGCTCCCCGGTCACGCCACCGACGGCGTCCGCCGCACGTGCGGCGCGGTCGTCACGGTGCTCGACGGGCGCGAGCTTCGCGTCCAGCGCAGCTTCCAGGCCCGCCAGCGCGTCGCCGCGCGGAGCGCGCACCGGGCGCTCCTGCTGCGGCGCGGTCTCGCCGCCGAGATCGAGCTGCGGCGCCTCGGTGCGCGGCGCACGGGTGCGCCGCACGGGGGCGTCGGTGACCGCCACGGCCTCGGCGCGACGCGGCTCGAGCGCCTGCGGCCGGGAGCCGCCACGAGCGTCCGAGATGGCCTGGACGAGGTCGCCCTTGCGCATCTTGGACGTGCCCTTGACGCCCAGCTCGGACGCCATCGCCTGCAGCTCGGGCAGGCGGAGCGCTGAGATCCCGGCGCTGCGGGCGGACCCGCCGGAGCTGCTCACGGCGGGTTCGATGATGTCTGTCACGAAGGACCCTTCCCCTCGTCGGTGGCCGGGACCCGGGGCACGGGGATCGGCCGACGTCCGGTCGCGGTGACCGAGACGGTGCTGGAGCCACACACGCGCTGCGTACGACGACGTCTGCGCACGGTGGGCTGGATCGTTCTCGGGTCGTCTACTCACTCTGAGGCGGCCGGTCACTCACGACGCGGGCCACCGGAGGACGAGGTCCGGGGAACGCATCGATGTTATCACTGTCGGCTCCTGCACCCGGTCGGGTGAACGACCGGCGCGTTCTTCACCCGGTCAGATCACCTGGTGGACGGTCGCGCCTTCGCGGGCCACCGGGAGGGGCAGGATCTGCCAGCCGCCCATGGCGCCGCCGAACGCCGCGCGCACCGCCTCGTCCGCGTCGGTGGCCAGCACGCCGTCGGCACCTCCGACCCGCCGCGCGAGCACCAGCACGGTGGGGCCGGCACCCGACACCACGGCCGCGACCCCCTGGGCACGCAGGACGTCGACGAGCGCCAGCGAGCCCGGCATCACCGCCCGCCGGTACTCCTGGTGGAGCCGGTCCTGCGTGGCGGCGAGCAGCAGCTCGGGTCGTCGGCCGAGGGCCTCGACCAGCAGCGCCGACCGGCCCGCCTGGAACGCGGCGTCGGCGTGGGGGACCGTCGCGGGCAGGACGCCGCGGGCGGCCTCCGTCGAGAGGTGGTGCGGCGGGACGATCGCGAGCAGCGCCACGTCGTCGTGGACCTGGAGATCGACGGCTCGGAACCGGTCGTCGTGCCAGGCCAGCGTCGCGCCGCCGAGCACCGCGGGTGCGGCGTTGTCGGGGTGGCCCTCGATCCGTGCCGCGAGGTCGAGCGCGACGTCGTCGGAGAGCGCCTCCGGGTCGGCGATCAGCCCGCGCGCGGCGACGATGCCCGCCACGACGGCCCCGGCCGACGAGCCGAGCCCGCGCCCGTGGGGGATGCGGTTGCGGCACACGAGGTGCAGGCCCGTCTGCGACGCGCCCACCAGGTCGAGCGCCGCGCGCAACGAGCTGACGACCAGGTGCTGCTCGTCGTCGGGGACCTGCCCGGCCCCCTCCCCCGTGACCTCCACCTGGACGCCCGGCGAGGCGAGCGCGCGAACCTCGAGCTCGTCGTACAGCCCGAGGGCGATGCCGAACGCGTCGAACCCGGGGCCGAGGTTGGCGCTGGTGGCGGGGACGCGGACGCGGACGTGGTCCGCACCCAGGCGCATCGCGGGCCTCAGTCCAGGCCGAGGGCGGTGGCGATGGACACCACGTCCGACGAGATCCGCACCGGGACGACGTCGCCGCCGTCCGAGGTGCGCAGCGCCCACTGCGGGTCCTTGAGTCCGTGCCCGGTGACCGTCACGACGATGCGCGCGCCGGCCGGCACGCGGCCCTCGTCGCTCAGCCGCAGCAGGCCCGCGACGCCCGACGCGGACGCCGGCTCCACGAAGATGCCGACCTCGGCCGAGAGCACCCGGTGCGCGACGAGGATCTCCTCGTCGGTCACCGCCTCGATCAGGCCGCCCGACGAGTCGCGCGCCTCCTCGGCCTGCAGCCACGACGCGGGGTTGCCGATGCGGATCGCCGTGGCGATGGTCTCCGGCTGGTCGATCGGGTGGCCCTTCACGATGGGGGCGGCGCCGGCGGCCTGGAAGCCCCACATGATCGGCGTCCGCGTCGCGACGGCCTCGTGGGCCGCGCCGGCGTCGAGCCCGGCGTACTCGCGGAAGCCCTTCCAGTACGCGGTGATGTTGCCGGCGTTGCCGACGGGAAGCACGTGGATGTCCGGGGCGTCGCCGAGGGCGTCGACGATCTCGAACGCCGCCGTCTTCTGGCCCTCGATGCGGTCGGGGTTCACCGAGTTCACCAGCTCGACCGGGTACGCCTCGGCCAGCTTGCGGGCCGCGACCAGGCAGTCGTCGAAGTTGCCGTCGACCTGCAGCAGCGTGGCGCCGTGCGCGACGGCCTGGCTCAGCTTGCCCATCGCGATCTTGCCGTCCGGCACCAGCACCGCGCAGACCATCCCGGCGCGCGTCGCGTAGGCCGCGGCCGACGCGGACGTGTTGCCGGTCGACGCGCACACGACCGCCTGGGCGCCGCGCCCGGCCGCCGCCGACATCGCGGTCGTCATGCCGCGGTCCTTGAACGAGCCGGTCGGGTTCATGCCCTCGACCTTGACGAACACCTCGGCGCCGGTGCGCTGCGAGAGCGTCGGCGACGGGACGAGCGGCGTCCCGCCCTCGCCGAGCGTCACGATGCGCTCCTGCACGTGGGCGGGCAGGCGGTCGGCGTACTCGGCGATGACGCCGCGCCACTGGTGGGCCATCAGGCTCCCTCGACTCGCAGGACGGACACGACACGACGGACGACGTCGAGGCCGGCGATGGCGTCGACGGTGCTGCGCAGGGCCCGCTCCGGGGCGGCGTGCGTGGTGATCACCAGCCGCGCGAAGTCGGCGGACGGCGTCTCGGACGCGGGCGACTGGCGCACCGCCTCGATCGACACGTCGTGCGACGCCAGGACCGTGGCCACCTGGGCGAGGACGCCCGGGAGGTCGGCGACCTCGAGCCGGACCTGGTACCGGGTGCGCGCCGCGGCGGCGGGCAGCACGGGCAGCTCCGCGTACCGCGACTCGACGGGTCCCTTGCCGCCGAGCACGCGGTGCCGGGCCACGGAGACGACGTCGCCGAGCACGGCGGACGCCGTCGGCTCCCCGCCCGCGCCGCGGCCGTAGAACATGAGCTCGCCGGCGGCCTCGGCCTCGACGAACACCGCGTTGTAGGCGCCGCGGACCCCGGCCAGCGGGTGTCCGGCCGGCACGAGCGCGGGGTGCACGCGGACCTGCACGCCCTCGACGCCGTCGGCCTCGCCACGCTCCGCGATCGCGAGCAGCTTGAGCACGTGGCCCGTGCGCTGCGCCCACAGGACGTCGTCGGCGGTGAGCGACGTGATCCCCTCGCGGGAGACGTCGTCGAGGGACACGCGCGTGTGGAACGCGAGCGAGGCGAGGATGGCCGCCTTGGCGGCGGCGTCGTAGCCCTCGACGTCGGCCGTCGGGTCCGCCTCCGCGTACCCGAGCGCCTGGGCCTCCTTGACCGCCTGATCCAGGTCGAGGCCCTCCGACGCCATCTTGTCCAGCACGTAGTTGGTGGTGCCGTTGACGATGCCGAGCACGCGGGTCACGCGATCGCCCGCGAGCGACTCGCGCACCGGGCGCACGATCGGGATCGCGCCGGCGACGGCGGCCTCGAAGTACAGGTCCACGCCGGCCTCGTCGGCAGCCGCGTAGAGCGTGGGTCCGTCCTGCGCGAGCAACGCCTTGTTGGCGGTGACCACCGACGCACCGCCGGCGATCGCGCGCAGCAGCAGACTCCGCGCGGGCTCGATCCCGCCCATGACCTCCACGACGACGTCGGCGCGCTCGACCAGCGCCTCGGCGTCGGCGGTCAGCAGCGACCGGTGGACGACAGCGTCCCGGGGGGCGTCGACGTCGCGGACCGCGACCCCGACCAGCTCGAGCTTCGTCCCGACCCGGGAGGCGAGGTCCGACGCCTGCGTCGTCAGCAGCCGCACCACTTCCGTGCCGACGACGCCGCAGCCGAGGACGGCGACGCGCAGAGGCGGATGGGCGGGCACGGGCGAGGGCACGGACGGCCTCCTGGTCGGTCGGGCGGGAGCGCCCTCAGGATAGGGGGCGTCCCGCCTGGCGGGACGCGTGGTCCGACAGGTGGAGGGGGCCGCGGCGGTCAGCCCTGGTCGAGCGCCAGCAGGTCGTCCTCGGTCTCGCGGCGGACCAGGACCCGGGAGGCCCTGTCCACGACGGCGACCACGGGCGGGCGCGGGACGTGGTTGTAGTTGGACGCCATCGACCGCCCGTAGGCGCCCGTCGCGGCGACCGCCAGCAGGTCGCCCGCGCGGACGTCGGCCGGCAGCTGCACCTCGTGCACGACGATGTCGCCGCTCTCGCAGTGCTTGCCGACGACGCGCGCGAGCACGGTGTCGCCGCTCGCGAGCCGGCCGACGACCTCCGCGTGGTACTGCGCGCCGTACAGGGCGGGCCGGATGTTGTCGCTCATCCCGCCGTCGATCGACACGTAGGTGCGGGTGCGCCCGTCCTCGATCCGGACGGGCTTGACCGTGCCCACGGTGTACAGGGTCAGGCCGGCGGGACCGACGATCGCGCGGCCCGGCTCGATGGAGAAGCGCGGGAGGGGGGTGCCCAGCTCGGCGGCGGTCGCCGCGACGGAGGCCGCGACGTCCTTGGCGATCCGGTCCGGGTCGAGCGCGACCTCGCCCGGCAGGTACGCGATGCCGTAGCCGCCGCCCAGGTCGACCTCGTCGACCAGCACGCCGGTCCGCTCGGCGAGCTGCGCCCGCAGGGTGAGCACCGCGCGGGCGGCGACCTCGAAGCCCGACGGGTCGAGGATCTGCGAGCCGATGTGCGAGTGGATGCCGAGCAGCCGCAGCTCGGGCCGCGCGAGCGCGGCGAGCAGCGCGCGCATGGCCGGGCTGTCGCCGTCGGCCGACGCGATCGAGAGGCCGAACTTCTGGTCCTCGTGCGCGGTGGAGATGTACTCGTGGCCGCCCGCGTGCACGCCGGTGGTCACGCGGACCATCACGGGTGCGGGCCGGTCCACCGAGGCGGCGTCGGCGACCCGGTCGATCTCGACCAGCGAGTCGACGATGATCCGACCGACGTCGGCGTCGAGCGCGCGGGCGATCTCCGCGTCGGACTTGTTGTTGCCGTGCAGGCCGATGTGCGCGCCGGGCACGCCCGCGCGCAGCGCGACCGCGAGCTCGCCGCCCGTGGCGGTGTCGACGCGCAGGCCCTCCTCGTGCACCCAGCGGGCCACGGCGACCGACAGGAACGCCTTGCCCGCGTAGTACACGTCGACGCCCGCGCCGATCTCGGCGAACGCGGTCTCGAACGCACGTCGGTAGCCGCGGGCGCGGGCGCGCAGGTCGGCCTCGTCCAGCACGTAGGCGGGCGTGCCGTGCGTCGTCGCCAGGGTGCGGACGTCGACGCCCGCCACGCTCACGACGCCGTCAGCGGCGCGCGCGACACCCGTGGACCAGGGCTCCCCGGGGATCGAGGTGGTCACATGCGGTCCGGTGCGGTGACGCCGAGCAGGCCGAGGCCGTTGGCGAGGACCTGGCGGGTGGCGTCGTTGAGCCAGAGCCGGGTGCGGTGCGCGTCGGTCACGGGCTCGTCGCCCTCGGGGACCACGCGGCGCTTCTGGTCGTACCACTTGTGGTACGACCCGGCGAGCTCCTCGAGGTACCGCGCAACGCGGTGCGGCTCGCGCAGCTCGGCGGCCTGCGCCACGACCCGCGGGAGCTCGGCGAGCTGGCCGAGGAGCACCGACTCGCTCGGGTGGTCGAGCAGCGACGCGTCGAACCCGTCCTCGCGGCGCACCCCCGCGTCGGCGGCGTTGCGGGCCACGCTGGACGTGCGCGCGTGCGCGTACTGGACGTAGAACACCGGGTTCTCGTTGGTCGCCCGCGTCAGCAGGTCCAGGTCGAGGTCGATGCTCGAGTCCGCCGACGAGCGCGCGAGCGCGTACCGGGCGGCGTCCACGCCGACGGCGTCGACGAGGTCGTCGATGGTCACCACCGTGCCGGCGCGCTTGCTCATGCGGACCGGCGCGCCGTCCTTCACCAGGTTGACCAGCTGCCCGATGAGGATCTCGAGGTTGACGCCGGGGGTGTCGCCGAACGCCGCGCAGATCGCCATCATGCGGCCGATGTACCCGTGGTGGTCGGCGCCGAGCATGATCACGACGCGGTCGAACCCGCGCTCGCGCTTGTCGAGGTAGTAGGCGATGTCGCCCGCGATGTAGGCGGCCTCGCCGTTGGACCGGATGATCACGCGGTCGCGGTCGTCGCCGAACGTCGTCGTGCGCAGCCACACCGCGCCGTCCGCCTCGAAGATGTGGCCGAGCTCGCGCAGCCGGGCGATCGCCCGGTCCACGGCGCCGGACTCGTGCAGCGAGTCCTCGTGGAAGTAGACGTCGAAGTGGACGCCGAAGTCGTCCAGGGACTTGCGGATCTCCGCGAACATCAGCTCGACGCCCCGGGCGCGGAACGCCTCGTTCGCCTCGTCCTCCGGCAGGGTCCGCGGGTCCGGCTCGCCGGCGGCGAGGGCGTCGGCCACCACCTGCTCCGCGATCTCGCTGATGTACTGGCCGCCGTAGCCGTCCTCGGGCGCGTCCCGGCCCAGCGCGCGGGCGAGCAGCGACCGCGAGAAGCGGTCGATCTGCGCGCCGTGGTCGTTGAAGTAGTACTCGCGGGTGACCGACGCGCCGGACGCCTGCAGCACGCGCGCCAGGCTGTCGCCGACGGCCGCCCACCGCACGCCACCGATGTGCAGCGGGCCGGTCGGGTTGGCCGAGACGAACTCCAGGTTGAGCGAGACGCCGGCGAGCGTCTCGTTCCGGCCGTACTCGGCGCCCTGCTCCACGACGGAACGGGCGAGCTCGCCGGCCGCGGCGGCCTCGAGCCGGATGTTGAGGAAGCCGGGTCCCGCCACCTCGACCTCGGCGACGCCGGGGGTGTCGCCCAGGCGACGCGCGAGCTCCTCGGCGAAGACGCGCGGGTTGGTGCCGGCCTTTTTGGCCAGCTGCATGGCCACGTTGGTGGCCCAGTCGCCGTGCTCGCGCTGCCGGGGTCGCTCGAGGTGCACGGTCGCGGGGATCGCGGCGGGGTCGAGGGCGAACGTGCCGTCGTCGACGGCGTGCACGAGGGCGGCCTTGAGGGCCTCGGAGAGCTGGGCGGGAGTCACCGGAGAAGGGTACCGAGCGGATCAGGCCTCTCTTGCGGTCGGTTCAGGGCCGAGCATCGTCGGCCGGCAGGCGAACCAGCCGGCCACGAGCAGGAGCCCGACGAGGCCGAGCAGCACGAGGAACGGCTCGCGCCAGGAGCCCGTCGCCACGTGCAGGACACCGATGCCCACCGGTCCGACCACCGCGAGCCCGTACCCGAGGCCCTGCACCATGCCGGACAGGGCGACGGCGACCGCGGGCGTGCGCGACCGCAGGCCGATGAGCGCGAGCATGATCGGGAACGATCCCGGACCGATGCCGACGAGCACCATCCACACCGCGGTCCCGTGCGCCGGCGTCAGCATCAGCCCGAGGAGCCCGACCACCCAGCACGCGACGAAGCCGACCACCAACGGGTACGGGTTGCGCATCCGCGCGGTGAGCACCGGCGACGCGATGGAGGCCGGCAGGCCCAGGATCGCGAAGACGGCCAACCACCGCCCGCCCACGTCGGCACCGAGACCGGCGTCGGCCAGGATCTCGGGCAGCCACGCGAACAGCACGTAGGTACAGGTGGTATTCGCGAAGAACGTCAGCACGAGCGCCCAGGCCAGCCGCGAGCGCCACACGATCCGGCTCTCCGCCGCCCCCGCGCGTTCGAGTGCCGCCGGCCGATCCGTGCGGGGCGCCCGGCGGAGCAGGGTGCGCAGGTGCGAGCGCGCCGCGACGGACTGCGCGATCACGACCACCCACGGCACCACGGCCGCGAACCCGAGGATCGCCCACATGCCGACCGAGAAGCGCCAGCCCGCGGCCTGGGCCACCGGCAGCGCCACCAGGGGCGGCACCGCCGCGCTCACGGACATCGACACGGAGTACGCCGCGGTGACGGTCCCGATGCGGTCGGGGAAGTAGCGCTTGACCAGCGGCGGGAGCAGCACGTTGCCCATGCCCAGGCCGCCGAGCGCGATCACCGACCAGGCCAGGAAGGCCGGTGCGCCGTCGGCGAGCGCACGCAGGAGCTCGCCGGACATGGAGAGCAGCAGCGCGAGGATCATCGTCGGCTCGAGACCCAGCCGCCGGGCGACGGGGGTGGCCAACGAGCCGAAGACCGCGAACGACGCCACGGGGATGGTGCCGAGCAGACCCACCTGCGTCGCGCTGAGCGCGAAGTCCTCCCGGACCACGTCGACGATCGGCGAGACGGCCGCGACCGCGATGCGCAGGTTCAACCCGACCAGGACGATGCCCGCGAGGACGACGAGCCGGCCGCGCCAGGGCGCGGGCGTGGGCATCGACGGGGGCAACGTGGGACTCTCCGGTGGGCGACGGCGCGGTCCGCAGATCATCCGTACGGAGGTCTGGCGTCCGCCGACCCGCCGGTGTTGACTGCACCGCATGCCTGGACACGGAGCGTAACCGGATGGCGCGACGGACCGGACTGATCGACACCGCGGTGGACGAGCTCCGCGGACGGATCGAGTCGGAGCAGTGGCCGGTAGGGTCCCGGATCCCGCCCGAGCCTGCCCTGGTGGACCTGCTCGGCGTCGGCCGCAACACGGTGCGCGAGGCCGTGCAGTCGCTGGTCCACGCGGGCCTGCTCGAGCGCCGCCAGGGCTCGGGCACCTACGTGCTGTCCCGGTCCGAGCTGGCCGTCACCATGGGCCGGCAGATCGCCGACGCCCGCCAGCGCGACGTCGTCGAGGTCCGTCGGGCCCTCGAGGTCGAGGCCGGCCGCCTGGCCGCCCGCCGGCGCACCGCGGCCGACGCGGCGGGCCTGCTCACGCGTCGCGACGAGCGCGCCGCCGCCTATCGGGCGGGCGACCTCGACGCGATGGTGGCCACCGACCTCGACCTGCACCGCGCGATCGTCCGCGCGACCGCCAACCCCGTGCTGGTGACCCTCTACGAGAACCTCCTCGACGCGATCGGCGAGAACATCCGGTTCAACTTCGTCACCGACACCCACGGCCACGACGCGCACGACGTGCTGGTCGAGGCGATCGTCGCGGGCGACGACGGCCGCGCCGCCAGCGAGACCACGCGCTACCTGTCCGCGCTGCTGGGCGAGTGAGCGACGGCTGGTAGTGTCGTGCACCGCATCGACCCCCGGGTCGGTGAGCACGCCCGCGTAGCTCAGTGGATAGAGCGTCTGCCTCCGGAGCAGAAGGTCGAAGGTTCGAGTCCTTTCGCGGGCACAGAGAACGGCAGCTCGTCAGGCCTCGTCGAGCCGGGTGCGCAGCTCGCCATCGAGGACCAGATCGAGCGCACCCAACGACTCGTCGAGCTGCGCGACCGAGTGCGCGCCGACGATCGGGATGACGGGCGTCGGGCCGCCGAGGAGCCACGCGAGCGCGACCTGGTTCGCCGTGGCGCCCACCTCGCGTCCGACCTCGCGCAGCACCTCGACCCGACGCCGGCTGCTCGGGTGGTCGGCGCCGCCGAACAGCGGCTTGTCGGCGCGCGTGTACGCCCCCTGGTGCAGCGGCGAGTACACGGTCACGGCGAGCGGCGGGCGACCGTCGGCACCCGTGGACGCGGCGTAGTCGAGCAGGTCGCCCGACACCCAGCTCGACCGGAACGGCGTCGGGCTCGGGTACACGTAGCTGCCCTGCTGCTGGACGACGCCGTACGGCTCGACGCCCAGGCGTGCGGCGGTCTCGCGTGCCTCCACGACGCGCCACGTCGTGACGTTGGAGATGCCCGGCACGCCGACCACCCCGTCGGCCACGAGCTTGCCGAAGGCTCCGACGGTCTCCTCCAAGGCGGTGTCGCGGTCGTCCACGTGCCCGTACAGGACGTCGAGCCGGTCGACGCCCAGGTGGAGCAGGCTCGTGGCGGCCTCGCGGTGGATGGTGTCGGCGCCCAGGCCCTGGAAGTTCGTCGGCGGTGTGTTCGCCAGGGGCAGCGCCGGGTCCCTCTTGGCCGCGCCGCACTTGGTCGCGATGCGGACGCGGTCCCGCAGCCCGCGCGACGCCAGCCAGGCGCCGATCACGTCCTCGCTCTCGTGCCCGTGGCCGCCCGCGTCCCAGGCGTTGTAGTTGTTCGCCGTGTCGAGGAACGTGCCGCCGGCCTCCACGAAGCGGTCGAGGACCTCGAAGGCCGCCTCGCGCGGAGTGTGCGTGCCGAAGTGCATGGTGCCGAGGCACAGGACGCTGACGTCGGTGGAGGTGCGTCCGGAGCCGATGGTGCGCTGCTGCATGGTGTTCTCCTCGTGGTTCTGGTGACGGATCCGACGCTAGGCGGACAGCGGACCGGGAGTACGGTCCATTTCTGTGGCAGACGACCAGACCAAACACTGGGTCGGCGACGCGCTCGTCACCCTCGAGGGCGGCCAGCCGGTGCACGTCGCGCTCGAGCGGGCACTGCGTTCTGCGGTCCGCGAGGGACGCCTCCGCCCGGGCGATCCGGTGCCGCCGAGCAGAGCGCTGGCCCGCGACCTCGGCGTCTCGCGGTGGGTGGTGACGCAGGCGTACGGAGGCCTCGTCGCCGAGGGCGTGCTGGACGCGCGCACGGGTGCGGGCACCCGCGTCGCGTCCACGTCGTGGCCCACCCTTACGCCGACCCGGGCTCCCGACCGCACGGCCCGTCCCCGGCCTGCGTTCGACCTCGGCCCGGGCGTGCCGGACCTGCGCCACCTACCCCGTGCGGCCTGGGTCTCGGCGGTTCGCGCGGCCGTCACGTCCGCGACGCCTGACGACCTCGTCGCGCCGGACCCCCGCGGCGTGCCCTCGCTGCGCCAGGCGCTCGCCGACCGGTTGACGGTGACGCGCGCGGCGTTCGTCGATGCGGACGCCGTCGTCGTGACGCACGGCGCTGCGGACGGCATGACGCGCCTGGCGCGATCCCTGCGCGCCGCGGGCCATGACTCCGTGCTCGTCGAGGACCCGAGCTGGCCGCGGCTGCGCGATGTCGCCGCGGCCGCCGGACTGCATCCCGTGCCGGTGCCGGTCGACGAGGACGGGGTGGACACCGACGCGCTGGTGGAGGCGGCCGAGCGCACGGGCGCTCGCGCCGCGCTGGTGACGCCCTCGCACCAGTTCCCTGTCGGCGCCGCGCTCGTCCCGGCGCGGCGAGAGGCGCTCGTCCGATGGGCGCGCTCCGTCGACGGGGTGATCGTCGAGGACGACTATGACGCCGAGTTCCGCTACGACCGCCGCCCGGTGGCGGCCCTGCGTGCGCTCGCGCCCGACCGGGTCGCGCTGGTGGGGTCGTGGAGCAAGACGCTGGCCCCGGGGATCGGCATCGGGTGGCTGGTCCCTCCCGACGACGTCCCCGCCGCGCGCGCGGGGCTCGACGTCGACGCGAGCGCTCCCCCGTCGCTGCACCAGCTCGCCTGCGCCGCGCTGCTCACCGACGGGGCGTACGACCGGCACCTCCGTGCGGCCCGCGCTCGGTACCGGCGCCGACGGGCGGCTCTGCTCGCCGCGCTCGAGCGTGGGCTGCCGGGCCTGCCCGTGACGGGTCTCGCCGCAGGCTTGCACGTCGTGCTGGGGCTGCCGCCGGGGGTCGACGAGGACCGCGTGACCCGGCTGGCTGCGCGGCGCGACGTGCGCGTGGTGCCCTCAGGTCGCTATCGCGTCGGGACCACGGCCCGACCGCCTGCGCTCGTCGTCGGGTACGGCAACCTGGTCGACGCCAGGCTGGACGAGGCGGTGGCCCGCCTGGCCGCGGCCGTCGGCGAGGCGGCGTCGTCCGGTGCACGCGCGCGTGGCGGTTGAGGAGCTCCGACCGTCAGCCGCTCTCGCGTGCGCCGAACGAGCGGCGGCCGTACTCGAGCCAGGCGCCGAGATAGAGCAGCGCCGCGAGCGACCCGACGATCGCCGTCCCGGCGGCACCGGCCCCGGCCGCGCTCGCGACGAGCGCTCCGAGCGTCCCGGCGACGATCGCGTTGACGACGTTGACGAACATCGCGGTGCTGCCCAGGACGTGGCTGAGCGTCGAGCGCTGCAGGCCCATCGTGTAGGTCTGCATGAGGCCGGCGCGGCCGTCCTCCCACGAGCTGACGAGGTAGTCGGCGATGCCCGGGTCGAGGGCGATGTAGGCCGACCGGATCCGGTTCATCGCCAGGATGAGCGCGCTGTCGTCGTGGCTCGCGTTCATCACCCGCACGCCGGTCAGCGTGCCCAGGATCAGCACGACCGAGGCCAGCCCGATCGAGAGCACCCGGAACGGCGCACCGAACCGGGAGGCCTGCGCGACGAGCGCCAGGACGACCAGCGCGGCCGACGCGACGGTCAGGTGGATCGTGATCCGACTCATCACCTCGGCCCACAGGGTGCTGCGTGTCCCCAGCAGGCTCCAGTGCTCCGTCGCCAGGATCTGGGCGCGCACGGCCGGCGACGGCCCCTCGGCGGCGGGTTCGGACGAGGACATCGGCGGCTCCCTCCGGCGTCAGTGCTCACGCTAGGGCCCGCGTGCCTCGCGACGCGCCCCTACACCGGGGTCAGCTCGTCGGCGGGCGCCGCGCCCTCCAGCACGGCGGCCGCGTGCTCGGTCCGCTGGAGGTAGTCGCACAGCGTCCGCCGGCTCTTGGTCAGGCAGGCGATCCGCTCGTCGAGCCCGGTCAGCTCCTCGGCCAGCATCTCGGCCACCTGCCGGGTGCACGAGGGGGCGAGCGCCTCCGCCCGAGTGTCCTCGAGATCGAGCAGCACCCKGGCCAACCGGGTCGGCACGCCGGCGCGGACGAGGCCGACCACCTGCTCGACCCGGGCGACGTCCTGCTCGTCGTAGGTGCGGTACGTGTTCGTGGTGCGGGCCGGGGCGATGAGCCCCTGCTCCTCGTAGTACCGCAGCAGCCGGGTGGAGACACCGGTGCGGCGGGACAGCTCACCGATCTTCACGACGAACCTCCGAGGGAGCGCTTGACCTTCACACTGATGTCAAAGTTTAGCGTCGCTCGTATGGACCTCGCACAGACGTCGACCACCGCCTCCCCCAGCGACCGGCTGCCGTGGCCGAGCCTCGTCGTCCTCGGCAGCGCAACGTTCGTCATGGTCACCGGCGAGATGCTGCCCACGGCCGTCCTGCCGCAGATGAGCGCCGACCTCGGCGTCACGCAGGCGCGCACCGGCCTGCTCGTCTCGCTGTGGGCACTGACCGTCGTCGTCGCGACATTCCCCCTGGTCCGGCTCACCCGACGGTGGGACCGCCGCTCGGTGGCCGCCGGAGCGCTCGTCGTCTTCGCGGCCGCGTCCGCGCTCACCGCCGCCGCGCCCACCTACGAGGTGGCCGTCGCCAGCCGCGTGCTCGGCGCCGCCGTCTGCGGGCTGCTGTGGGCGACCGTCAACGCGCACCTCGCCGACATCGTGCCGGCGCGTCGCCTCGCCAACGGCGTCGCCGTGGTGCTCGGCGGGGCCACTCTCGGCACCGTCGTGGGCGTGCCGCTCGCGAGCCTCGTCGCCGTCGGCTGGAGCTGGCGGGCGGCCTTCGGGGTGCTCGCGGTGCTCGGTGTCGCTGCGGCGGCGCTCGTCCGAGCGGTGGTGGCGGGTGCGCTGCCTGCGGGGTCGTCCGGCGGTCCGGCTGCCGGGCCGGGGGCCGCTCGTGCCGGGCAGCTGCGCCCTGTGCTGGTCGTCGCGGCGCTCGTCGGGCTCGTGCTCGTCGGGCACTTCGCGGCGTACACGTTCATCACCCGGCTCGTGGCCGACTCCGCGGCGCGGCTGCCCGGCGGTGTCAGCGGGGCGCTCCTCGTGTTCGGGGCGTCGTCGGCCGTCGGCCTCGTGCTCGTGGGTCGGGTCCGGGACCGGTGGACCGCGACCGTGCTCGTCGTCGCCACGATGCTGCTGGCGGTGTCGATGCTCGCCCTGGTCGTCGTCGACGGCCGTCCGGTGACGGGTCTCGCGGTGCTCGTCGCCTGGGGACTGACGTCGGGCACGCTCCCGCCCCTCGCGCAGACGCTCATCATGCGGGTCGCCGGTCCCGAGCACCGGGGCACCGCCGGCGGTGTCATCCCGGTGGTGTTCAACCTCGGGATCGCCGTGGGCGCCGCGCTCGGCAGCGTCATCGTCGAGCGGTCGGCACCCCACGCCGTGCCGGTGCCGGCCGCTCTCGTCGTCGCCGTGGCGGCCGTCGGGCTCGTCGTCGCCACGCGTGCGCGGGCCGCGGCCCCGGCCGACGTCCCGCCTGCTCCCGCAGCCCGTGCCGAGGCGGCCCTCCTCGTCGAGCCCTCCGTGCGGGACTGCCCGGTCACGTGAAGCACGACACGTGCGCACGGCCGCGCGGCGCTGGGGGCGCGTGGTCGCCGCGGGCCATCGTGGTTACAGTCGCAAGCGGCACGCCACGGCAGGAGAAGACGATGGACTCCACGCTCGATCTCGACGGATACCGGCCCGACGCCGAGGACAACCTGCGCGAGTACATCGACCGTCTCGTCGCCGAGGGGTACAGCGTGGCGGGCGGCGAGGGGGCGGACCCCGTGCTCATCGACCCCGGCGGCAAGGCCGTCGAGACCTGGCGCGAGGACTACCCCTACGACGAGCTGATGGATCGCGACGAGTACGAGCACGCCAAGTACCTGCTGCAGATCGAGCTCCTCAAGCTGCAGTACTGGGCGGAGGACAACGGTGAGCGGCACATCATCGTCTTCGAGGGCCGGGACGCCGCCGGCAAGGGCGGCACGATCAAGCGGTTCATGGAGCACCTGAACCCGCGCGCGGCCCGCATCGTCGCACTGGGCAAGCCCACCACCACGGAGCAGGGCCAGTGGTACTTCCAGCGGTACGTCCAGCACTTCCCGACCGCCGGGGAGGTCGTGCTGTTCGACCGGTCCTGGTACAACCGGGCAGGCGTCGAGCGTGTGATGGGCTTCTGCTCCGACGACGAGTACACGGCGTTCATGCGCCAGGCGCCGGAGTTCGAGCGGTTGATCGTCGACGACGGCACGCACCTGACCAAGTTCTGGTTCTCCGTCACCCGGCGCGAGCAGCGCACCCGCTTCGCGATCCGTCAGATCGACCCCGTCCGGCGCTGGAAGCTCTCCCCGATGGACCTTGAGTCGCTCGACCGCTGGGAGCAGTACTCCGCGGCGAAGGAGGCGATGTTCGCCGGCACGGACTCGGACCACGCGCCGTGGATCTCGCTGCGCAGCAACGACAAGAAGCGGGCCCGACTCAACGCGATGCGCTACTTCCTGTGCCAGTTCTCCTACGAGGGCAAGGACGAGGACGTCATCGGCGAGGTCGACCCGCTGATCGTGCAGCGAGGACGCGACACGGTCGGCGACTGACCTGGCTGCGTGACGGCGCCGGTCCCCGTGCGGTAGAGGTTGGACCCACGAACGTCCCTCCTCTGAGCAGGTGAGCTGCATGGCTGCACCTCAGGGCCCCGCGAGGCGGCACTGGACCGACCGCGTGCCCCTCGTCGGCGCACTGCGCGGGTACCAGCGCCCGTGGTTGCGGACCGACATCGCGGCCGGGATCGCCGTCGCCGCCCTCATCGTGCCCAAGAACCTCGGGTACGCGGGGATCGCCGGCATCCCGCTGCAGAACGGCCTCTACGCCGCGGCGGCGGGCGCGATCCTCTACGCCATCTTCGGCACGAGCCGGCAGATCTCGACCGGGCCGAGCTCCGGCCTGGCCGCCGTCGCCGCGAGCGCCGTGCTCACGGCGGGCGTCGTCGGCGACCAGGTCGCGCCGTTCGTCGCGGGCATCACCCTGGTCTCCGGCCTGCTCTTCCTGCTGCTGTCCGTGCTGAAGATGGGGTGGATCGCGCAGTTCCTCTCCCGCGCCGTCGTGACGGGCTTCCTCTTCGGCGCCGCCATCGACGTCGTCATCGGCGAGCTGCCCAAGCTCACCGGGACGAGCGCCGACGGGGCGTCGGCGCCGCAGGAGCTGGTGTCGTGGCTCGGGACGCTCGGCGACACGAACCGTGCGACCGCGCTCGTCGGAGCGATCGCGCTGGTCACCGTGTTCGGCCTGCGCCGCGTCGCGCCGCGGGTGCCGGGCGCGCTCGTCCTCGTGGTCGGCGGCCTGCTCGCGACGTGGCTGCTGAACCTCGGMGACCGAGGGGTCGCGCTCGTCGGCGACGTCCCCCGGGGTCTGCCGTCGGTGGTCGTACCGTCCCCCACCCTGCTGCTCGACAACGCCGCGACCGTGGCGCTCGCCTCCGTCGCCCTCGTGATGATCGGGTTCTCCCAGACCGCGGGCGACGCGCGGATGTTCGCGGCGCGGCACCGGTACCGCGTGGACATCGACCAGGAGTCCCTCGCGCAGGGCGCGGCGAACGTCGGCGCCGGGCTGCTGCAGGGCATGCCCGTCTCCACGAGCCTCTCGGCCAGCTCCCTCAACGACCGCAGCGGCGCGAGGTCGCCGGTGGCGTCGCTCACGTCGGGGGTGATGGTGTTGCTCACCCTCATCCTGCTCGCGCCGCTCTTCTCGGGGCTGCCGACGGCCGTGCTCGCGGCGATCATCATCGAGGCCGTCGTCATGGGGATGATGGACGTCGCCGGGCTGCGCCGCCTCTTCCGGGTGCAGCGCTTCGACTTCTGGATCGCGATCGCCGCGCTGGTCAGCACGCTCGTCGTCGGGGTGCTGGCGGGCGTCCTCGTCGGCATCGGCCTGTCGCTCCTGTGGCTGGTCTCGGTCACCACGCGGCCGTCGCTGCCGCTCAYGGCCCGCGAAGAGGGCACCCAGGTGTTCCGGGAGCTCGACGAGTACCCGCAGGACCGGCCCGAGCCGGGCATCGCGGTCATCCGCATCGACGGCGGGCTCTTCTTCGCGACGGCCGACGCCGTCCAGGACCGGGTGCGCGAGGTGGCCGACGCCCAGCCCGACGCGCGCGTGATCGTCATCGACTGCGGGGCCGTCGCCGTGGTCGACGCCCAGGGTGCCGCGGCGCTGCACGAGATCCTCGACCTGGCCCGGGACACGGACGTCGTCGTCCGGCTGGCGCGCGTGAAGCCCGCGGTCCGGGCCACGCTGCAGCGCGACGGCGTGGTCGAGCGGCTCGGTGCGGAGCGGATCCACGGCAGCGTGCACCGCGCGGTCGAGGCGCACCGGTCCCAGACGCCGCCGGCCTGATATCCGGGTGAGGCTCGGCGCGCCCGTCCGCGACACTGGCCCGATGACGCAGGACCTTCGCGCCGTGCCCTGGCCCGTGCGGACCGCCCGCCTCGCGCTGCGCCCGGCGATCGCGGACGACCTCGACACCCTCTGGCGGATCCGTCGGCGCCCCGGCGTGGACGAGTGGCTCGCCCACGACGTCGGCGACCGCGACGCCTACGTCGCCCGCCTCAGCGACCCCGACCGGATGGCCACGCTGCTGGTGATCGAGCTCGGCGGCGAGGTGATCGGCGACCTGACGTTGCACCTCGAGGACGCCTGGGCGCAGAGCGACGTCGACGCGGACCGGGTGCGGCACCAGCAGGCGGTGCTCGGGTGGGTGCTCGACCCCGAGCACGGTGGGCAGGGGTACGCGACCGAGGCGGTCGAGGGCCTGCTGCGCGTCTGCTTCGAGGACCTCGGGCTGCGGCGGGTGCGGGCGTACTGCTTCGCCGACAACGAGCCGTCGTGGCGCCTGATGGAGCGGCTCGGCATGCGCCGCGAGGAGCACAGCCTGCGCGACTCGCTGCACCGCACGCGGGGCTGGCTCGACGGCATGGCGTACGCGATGCTCGCCGACGAGTGGCGCGACCGGCGAGCCGGTACGCCACTCGTGTGACGGCGGTCCGTCCCACCCAGGTCGCGTCCCTACACTTCGCCGGTGTCCCGCTCCCGTGCCTGGCCGTCCCTGGTCGCCGTGCTCGTCCTGCTCGCCCTCGGCGCTGCCGTCGCCGTCGGCGTCGGGCAGGCGCTCGGCCTGAGCTACGAGCCCGCGGACACGCCGTCGGTCGACGTGTCGGCGCAGCAGCCGACGCCCGTGGTCCCCGCGCCCGCCATCGCCAGGATCGACGTGCCCGCGGGCGAGCGGGTCGCGCTGGCGGCCTCCGCGGTGGGGGACGCGCTGACGGACCGCGGCCTTGCCGCGCCCACGGTCGGCGCGGGCGACGCTGACCTGACGGTGACCCTCGGGGCCGCGGTCGGTGACTCGCCCGAGGCGTTCCGGCTGAGCCAGGCCGGGGACGGTCGGTACACGCTGGAGGCGTCGGGACCTGACGGCGCGGCCGCCGGGCTGTACTCCGTGGCCGACCGGATCCGGTCGGGCGCCGCGCTCGTGGCGGACGGCTCGACGCAGGAGCCGCGGCTCGGCCTGCGCCTCACCGACTCCGGCTCGGTCGGTCGCGAGGCCGATCCCGCCGCGTTCGCCGCCGGGACCGACTACTCGCTGAACACCGACGTCGTCGCGGGAGCCGTGCTGCCCGAGGCGCCGTGGGTGGACCAGGACGTGGTCGACGACATCGACGGGCAGTTCCGCCAGCTGGTCCAGCACGCGCTGCGCGAGGGGTACAACGGCGTGGTCGTGCCCGGCTTCCTCGAGTACGTGACGTTCAGCGGCGTGGGCGACGGTCACCAGGTCTACCCCGAGGGCGACGCGCACGTGGACCGCGCGAAGGCGATGGTCGCGGCGTTCGGGCCGGTGTTCCAGTACGCCGCCGACATGGGCATGCACGTCTACCTGCTCACCGACATGCTCGCCGTCTCGCCCCCGCTCGAGGCCTACCTCGAGCGGACCGTGGGCGGCCTGGCCGTCGACGACCCCGCGCTGTGGTCGGTCTACCAGGCGGGGCTGTCCGAGCTGTTCGACAGCATGCCGTTCGTCGACGGGCTCATGGTGCGCATCGGCGAGGGCGGCTCCGTCTACCAGGCCGGCTGGGACTACTCCTCGAAGCTCGCGGTCACCTCGGAGACCTCCGTGCAGGCCATGCTGCACGCCCTGCTCGAGACGGCGGCCGACCACGACCGCGAGATCATCTTCCGCACCTGGACCGTCGGGGTGGGCGCGGTGGGCGACCTGCACACCAACCCGGAGTCGTACGACTCGGTGCTCGGCGGCATCGACGACCCGCACCTGATCGTGTCCACCAAGTACACGATGGGCGACTTCTACAGCCACCTGCCGTTCAACCCGACCCTCGAGACCGGCACGCAACGCCGCATCGTCGAGCTTCAGGCCCGTCGCGAGTTCGAGGGCTTCGGCGCGCTGCCCAACGACCTCGTCGCCGAGCAGGGCCAGGCGCTGCAGCAGTTCCTCGCCGCGAACCCGCACGTCGAGGGCATCTGGAACTGGACGCAGGACGGCGGACCGCTGCGGGCGGGTCCGATGACGCTGTACCTGCGGACCGGCTTCTGGCAGATGTACGACCTCAACACCTACGGGGCCGCGCGGCTGGCCTGGGACCCCACGGCGGCGCCGGCGCAGGTGACTGCCGACTGGGTGCGGCAGACGCTGTCGGCCGACCCGGCCACCGCGGCCGCCGTGACCGACGCCCTCTCGCGCTCCCGGGAGGCGATCACGCGCGGCCTGTACATCCGGCCGTTCGCCGAGCAGAGCGTCAAGGCGCTGGGCCTCGAGCCGCCGCCCATGATGTGGATCTTCGAGTGGGACATCGTCACGGGCGACTCCGCCGCGCTGGGCAGCATCTACGCCGTGAGCCGCGACGACCTCGAGTCCGCGATCGCCGACGGGCCCGCCGCGACCGACGTCGCCGCGGGCATGCGCGACCAGGTGGCGGCGACCGACCCCGGCGCGTGGCGCTCGCCCGAGCTCTACGAGTCCTTCGTCGGCGCCCTCGACTACGAGACCGACCTGCTGGGCACGCTGGCCGCCTACCGCGCGACGGTCCTGCGGCACACGCAGTGGCTCGACACGGGCAGCGCGACAGCGTACGACCAGTGGCGGCAGGCGGAGCGGGAGTACCGGTCGGCGCGCGAGGAGCACGTAGCGCGCTATGCCGGGGACGTGGCCCTGCCCGCCTACAGCTTCACGGCGGCCGACCTTGGGAGCGCCCGGGCCGACCGGGACCCGGCGATGGCCTGGCTCGCGCGCGGCCTGCTCGTCGGCGTCCTGGCCGTCCTCGTGCTCGGCTCCGGGTGGGGGCAGCGCGTGCTGCGCGTGCCGGGTGGGGCGGCCCTGCGGGCGCTCTTCGTGGCCGCGACGCGCCCGTGGCGCCTGGCCGAGGTGCCGGCGCCGGCCGCCCGCGCGGATCGCGTCGTGGTGTGGGCGCTGCCGGCGCTGGTTCTCGTTGCAAGCCGCTGCGTCTACACGTGGTTCGCCGCACCCGCTCACCTCGCCGTGGCCCTCGGCGCCTGGCTGGTGCTCGCCGCCCTGCTGCGCGCCGTCGTCGGCCGCCGCGACCCGTTCCACCTCTGGGCGGCCCTGGGCGGCGTGGTGCTGCTGCGCACGGTCGTCCTGCTGGTCGCGCTCGGGATCCGCGGACCCGGCCGCTACTGGTTCGGGTTCTGGACCGACCCCGGGTCGCGGACCGAGTACATCACCGTGGCGTTCGCGGCGTTCGCGTGGCTGTTCGTCGTGGTCGCCGTCGTGCTCCGCCGGGTCTACGGCTTGCGGTCCGGCCGAGCCGTCGGCGCGACCGCCGTGGCCGGCGGCCTCACGCTGGCCGTCGTCGCGGGGGTCGTCGCGGCCATCGGGCTCGAGCGCGCGCTGACCGTGTGGAACGACCAGATGGTCCTGCTGCCGTGGGGGCTCAGCCGGATCCTGGGCATCACGGTCTACCTCGGCATCCCGACCTGGCTGCCGGCGGCGCTCGCCGTCGTCGGGCTCGTGGTGGCGGCGGTCGGCGCCGTGCCCGCGCTGCTCGCACGGCGCCGCACGGCCTAGGCGGTCGTCGCACCCAGCTCGCGGTCCCGCTTGGCCACCTCGTCCTTGACGATCGGGATGACGTACCGCCCGAAGTCGATGGCGTCGTCGAGCAGGTCGTAGCCGCGCGCGGAGACGATCCGCACGCCGAGGTCGTAGTAGGCGAGCAGCGCCTGCGCCACGGTCTCGGGCGTGCCCACGAGGGCGTTGGAGTTGCCCGCGCCGCCGGTCGCCTTGGCCGTCGCGGTCCACAGCGCGGTGTCGAACCGCTCCCCCTGCTCGGCGATCTCGAGCAGTCGCTGCGAGCCGGCGTTCTCCGGAGCACCCTTCGGGCGCCAGCGAGCCAGGGCCTCGCCGGACGCCGCCTTGCGGGCCTCGATCCGGTCGAGGATGCGGTGCGCCTTCTCCCAGGCGAGCTCCTCGGTGGGCGCGATGATCGGGCGGAAGGCCGCGTGGATGCGCGGCGGCGTGGTCCGACCGGCGGCAGCGGCCTCGGCGTGGATCCGCGCGATCTGCTCGGCGGTGCTGGCCAGGGGCTCGCCCCAGACCGCGAAGATGTCCGCCTCGGCCGCGCCCACGCGGTAGGCCGCCTCGGACGACCCCCCGAAGGAGATGGTCGGGACGTGCCCCTCGAACGGCTTGGCGTCCAGCACGAAGTCGTCGAAGTCGTAGAACTCGCCGTGGTGGTCGAACGGCTCGGCGCTGGTCCAGGCCCGCTTGACGATCTGGATGTACTCCTGGGTGCGCGCGTAGCGCTGGTCCTTGGTCAGCCGGTCGCCCTCGCGGGCCTGCTCGTGGTCGCTGCCGCCGGTGATGAAGTGGACCGACAGGCGGCCCTGGGAGACCTGGTCGAGCGTTGCGAACGTCTTGGCGGCGAACGTCGGGTAGGAGACGTTGGGCCGGTGCGCGAGCAGCAGCTCGATGGTGTCGAGCCGGCCCGCGAGATAGCCGGCCAGCGCCGAGGGCTCGAGGCCGCCCGAGCCGTAGGCGAACAGCACGCGGGTCCAGCCGTTGTCCTGGTGCGCACGGACCAGGCGCTCCAGGTACCCGACGTCGACGGGTCGGGTGGTGGGGGCGGTGGTCTCGGAGGCGTCGCTCGTGGTCGCGATGCCGAGGAACTCGACGGGCATGGTGGGCCTTCCGGTCGGTGGTGACGGGAAGGTAGGAAGCGAGCCGACCAGGGTCAACGGTTCTCGGGGACTGCTCAGCATCCGGACCGGTGGGCCTCGGCGGGACTGGGTACGGTGGCCCCGACCGTCGCCGCCGGGATCTGAAGGGCCGCTCCGTGCACAACGTCGAGCTCTTCGTGCTGGTCACCGGGGCTGTCGCCGTCACCGCCGTGTGCCGGCGCCGCGGGTGGCCCGCGCCCCTCGTCCTGGTCGCGGTGGCGATCGTCGTCTCGTTCCTGCCGGGCGTGCCGCGGTACGAGATCGAGCCCGAGATCCTGCTCGAGTTCGTCCTGCCGCCGCTGCTCTACTCGGCCGCGCTGTCCAGCTCGTACCGCGACTTCCGGTCCTCGCTGAACTCGATCACGCGGCTCGGCGTGGGCCTCGTGCTGGTCAGCGCGACGGCCGTGGCGCTCGTGTTCTGGTGGTTCGAGCCGTCGGTCCCGCTGACGGCCGCCCTGGTGCTCGGCGCCGTGGTCGCGCCGCCCGACGCCGTGGCCGCCGCCGCCGTCGGCAAGCGCCTGGGCCTGCCGCGCCGCGTGATGACGTTGCTGTCCGGCGAGAGCCTCATCAACGACGCGACGTCGCTGACGCTCTACAAGGTGGCGCTCGCCGGCGTCGCCACGGGCGCCTGGGCCTTCGCCGAGGGATTCGGGATCTTCGCGCTCGCGGTCAGCGTGGGCGTGCTTGTCGGCCTCGTCATCGCCTGGGTGGTGCACACCGTCCGGCTGCGCCTCGACGACCCGGTGGTCGCGTCCGCGATCGGGCTGCTCACGCCGTTCGCGGCGTACTGGCTGGCCGAGGAGCTGCACGGCTCCGGGGTGCTCGCCGTCGTCGCCGCCGGGCTGTACCTGGGGCACACGTCGCCGCGCGCGGGGTACGCCACGCGGCTCTACGAGGAGCCGATCTGGTCCACGGTCGACCTGGTGCTCGAGTCGTTCACGTTCGCCCTCATCGGCATGCAGCTGCCGTGGGTGGTGCGCGACGTGATCGCGTCGGACCAGGGCCTGCGGCACGGCGTCGCGGTGTCGCTCGTGGTGCTGCTGGCGGCCATCCTGGTCCGGCCGGCGTACATCTTCCTCACCGCCCGCTTCGACCACCTGCGCCTGCGTGGCAGCCACCGGCCGGCGAGGGACTCGCTGTCGCCTCGGGAGTCAGCGGTGGTGTCCTGGGCCGGCATGCGGGGCGTCGTCACGCTGGCGGCGGCCGCGGCGATCCCGATCACCAGCAACGGCGCGCCGTTCCCCGAGCGGGCGACCATCCAGCTCGCGGCCTACACGGTCGCCATCGGGACGCTGCTGATCCAGGGCCTGACGCTGCCCTGGGTGATCATGCGGCTCGGGGTGGGCTCCGCCGACGAGAGCGCGCAGGACGCCGCCCAGGAGGCCGCGGTCCGGGTGGCGACCGCCGACGCCGTGCACGACGTGCTCGAGCGGCAGCGCGAGGACTGGAGCAAGAACCTCGGACCCGAGCGCGCGGGCGAGCTCATCGACCGGCTGTCCGGGGTGTGGCGCGCACGAGCGACGGCGGCCGCCGTGATGCTCGACCCGTCGTCGGCCGACGAGCTGGTGCCCGACGGCGAGGTCGAGGAGCCGCTGCCGGGCGTCGCGGGTGCGATCCGCGAGGTCAGCCCGGCCAAGATCCCCACCCCCGAGGAGGGCCTGCGGACCCAGCGGCTCCGCCGCGAGATCGTCGCCGCCCAGCGCGACGTCCTCATGGACCTGCGCGACTCGGGCGAGCTGGACGAGGCCGTGATGCGCCGCATGATGCGCGAGCTCGACCTGGAGGACGAGAGCCTGTCGTCGTCGTGGGTGACCCGGGTCCAGCAACGCTGAGACGCACGTGAGGGGACGTTCGACCCACCCGGGGCCGCTCCCGTGTCCGTAGCGTCGAGAGCGTCGGACCGCAGGGTCCGGCACAGCCTCGACAGGGAGAAGAACGGTGACCTCCACGGATCACGCCACATCCCGCACGACCACGAAGGGGCGCAGCGCCGCCCAGGAGACCGACCCCGCACCCGCGATCGACCAGCTGGTGGCGCAGGGCGCCAAGGCCCTGGCCGAGTACGCGCGCTTCACGCAGGAGGACGTCGACCACCTGGTGAAGAAGGCCTCGGTGGCCGCGCTCGACAAGCACGGCGAGCTCGCGCTCCTGGCGGTCAGGGAGACCGGCCGCGGAGTCTTCGAGGACAAGGCCGTGAAGAACATCTTCGCGTGCGAGCACGTGACCAACTCGATGGCGAACCTCAAGTCCGTCGGTGTCATCTCCCGTGACGATCTGACCGGCATCACCGAGATCGCCGAGCCCGTCGGCGTCATCTGCGGCGTCACCCCGGTGACCAACCCGACGTCGACCACGATCTTCAAGTCGCTCATCGCGCTCAAGACTCGCAACCCGATCGTGTTCGCGTTCCACCCGAGCGCGCAGGCGTCGTCGGTCGCCGCCGCGCGCGTGGTGCGCGACGCGGCGGTCGCCGCGGGCGCCCCCGAGCACTGCATCCAGTGGGTCGAGCAGCCGTCGATCGCCGCGACCACCGCGCTCATGAACCACCCGGGCATCGCACTCATCCTGGCCACGGGCGGCAACGCCATGGTCCGGGCCGCGTACTCCTGTGGGAAGCCGGCCCTCGGCGTCGGCGCGGGCAACGTGCCCGCCTACATCGAGAAGAGCGCCAAGCTGCAGCGCGCGGTCAACGACGTGGTGCTGTCCAAGGCGTTCGACAACGGCATGGTCTGCGCGTCCGAGCAGGCCGTGATCCTCGACGACGCGATCTACGACGCCGCCCTCGCCGAGTTCGCCGTGCTGCACGCCTACCGCGCGAACGCGGCCGAGAAGGCCTTGCTGGAGAGCTTCATCTTCGGCGTCGAGGCCGACGGCACGAACTGCGGCGAGGCGAAGCTCAACGCGGCTGTCGTCGGGCAGACCCCGCAGTGGATCGCCGCCCACGCGGGCTTCACGGTCCCCGACGACACGTCGATCATCCTGGTCGAGGTCAGCGGCGTCGGCCCGCACGAGCCGCTGACGCGCGAGAAGCTCGCGCCGGTGCTGGCCGTGCTGCGCGCCGAGTCCACCGAGCACGGCATCCGCCTGGCCGAGCAGATGGTCGAGTTCGACGGCCTGGGCCACTCCGCCGCCATCCACACCCAGGACGACGCGCTGACCGACGAGTTCGGCAGCCGGGTCAAGGCCGTCCGCATCATCGCGAACGCGCCCTCGTCGCTGGGCGGCATCGGCGACATCTACAACGCGTTCATCCCGTCGCTCACGCTCGGGTGCGGCTCGTACGGCCACAACTCCGTGTCCAACAACGTCTCGGCGGTGAACCTGGTGAACGTCAAGCGGATCGGCCGTCGCAACAACAACCTGCAGTGGTTCAAGGTGCCGGCCAAGACGTACTTCGAGCCGAACGCCATCCGCTACCTGGCGGATATGCCCGACGTCGAGCGCGTCACCATCGTCACGGACGCGACCATGACCACGCTGGGCTTCGTCGACAAGATCATCGACGTCCTGAACCGCCGGTCCTCCAAGGTCGCGCTGCAGATCATCGACCAGGTCGAGCCCGAGCCGTCGGTCAAGACCGTGCAGGCCGGGGCCGCGCAGATGCGCCACTTCCGGCCCGACACGATCATCGCGCTCGGCGGCGGCTCGCCCATGGACGCCGCGAAGGTCATGTGGCTGCTCTACGAGCACCCGGAGATCAACTTCTCCGACCTCAAGCAGAAGTTCTTCGACGTCCGCAAGCGCGCCTTCAAGTTCCCCGTGCTGGGCGAGCTCGCGCAGCTGGTGTGCATCCCGACCACGTCGGGGACCGGCGCCGAGGTGACGCCGTTCGCGGTGATCAGCGACCCCGACGCCGGCAAGAAGTACCCGCTGGCCGACTACGCGCTGACCCCGTCCGTCGCGATCATCGACCCCGTCCTGACCGCGAAGATGCCGGCCTCGCTGGCTGCCGACTCGGGCTTCGACGCCCTCACGCACGCCACCGAGGCGTACGTCAGCGTCTACGCCAACGACTTCACGGACGGCATGGCCCTGCACGCGGTGCGGCTCATCTTCGACAACCTCGCGCTGTCGGTGAACGGCGACCCGACGGACCCGGCCACGCAGGACGCGCGGGCGACCATGCACAACGCGGGGACCATCGCCGGCATGGCGTTCGGCAACTCGTTCCTCGGCATCGTGCACGCCATGGCGCACGTCGTCGGCTCCACGTACCACCTGGTGCACGGGCGGACGAACGCGACGCTGCTGCCCCACGTGATCCGCTACAACGGCACGGTGCCGACGAAGCTGACCAGCTGGCCCAAGTACGAGCACTACGTGGCCCCCGAGCGGTTCCAGCAGCTCGCCGCCGCGCTCGGGCTGCCGGCGTCGACCCCCGCGGAGGGCGTCGAGTCGTACGCGCTGGCGGTCGAGTCCCTGCGGGCCCGCGTCGGCATCCCGTCCTCGTTCCGGGCGCAGGGCGTCGACGAGCAGGAGTTCCTGGCCCGGCTCGACGAGGTCGCGATGGGCGCCTACGAGGACCAGTGCGCCCCCGCGAACCCGCGGATGCCGATGATCGACGACATGAAGGACCTCATGACCGCGGCGTACTACGGGACGTCCCTGGGAGACGTCCGTGCGCGTCGCAGCGAGCAGCTCGCGACCGACGGGGTCCCCTCCCCCGTGTCGTAGCCGCTCGCCCCGACGCCCCGCCCGCGCACGCGTGGGCGGGGCGTCGGCCTGCGTCGGTGGGCGTGTCGGCGCACGGACGGGCAGACTGTGGCACCGGCCGTGACCACCATCGGAAGCCCGGAGGACCGCATGCCCAGCCCGACCCGCCCCCGCCTCGCCCGCGCCGGAGCCCCCGTCGTCGCCGCTCTGCTCGCGCTCGGGCTCGCCGGCTGCTCCGACGCCGACATCGACGACGCCGCACAGAAGGCCAAGGACGCCGCCAGCCAGGCGCAGACCGCGGTCGACGACCTCAAGGCCCAGGTCGCGGACGCCAAGGCCGAGGCCGACGCGGCCGCGCAGAAGATCACGGACCTCAAGGAGAAGCTGGGCGACCTCGACGCCCAGGGCGACAAGGCCGTCACCGACGCGCAGTCGTCCGTCGCCGATGCTCAGGCGGCGCTCGACAAGGCCAAGGCCGACGGCTCCGCGGCGTCGCAGCAGGCGCTCGCTGACGCCCAGGCCCAGGTGGCCGACGCGCAGAGCGAGCTCGACGCCGCCAAGGCGAACGCCACCGGCGCCGCGGCCGACAGCCTCGACGCCATCTCGCAGCAGCTCGCCACCCTCAGCGACAAGCTGAAGGCCGCCGGCAGCTGAGCGGGGAACGGTCGCGAGCGACGCGAACGTGTCCCCGGACGGCGATCCGTTGCGTGCCGAAAGGGTGAATTCCGCACCCATCGGCGCGGGATGTTGTACCTGGCGCGCTCCGTGCCGATCTTCTACGTATGGCTGAACGACAGGCGCAGCGGGTTCTGCGGCGACACCACGTGGAGTGGTGGATCGTCGCGGCCTGGGCGTCCCTCGCACTGGTCGTGGTCGCGGGCCTCACCGCCGCGACCGGACTGGTGAGCTGAGCGGCGACGCTCCCGGACCCGTCACCCCGACGGGTCCCGCTCGAACCACGGCCTAGCCTGCACCCATGAGCACACCCCGCTGGCAGGACGTCGCCCGCGCGACCGGGCTGCTGGGCGACGACGGTGTCCCCCGCGCCACCGTGTTCGCCGAGATGTCCGCGCTCGCCACCCGGACGGGCGCCGTGAACCTGGGCCAGGGCTTCCCGGACGTGGACGGCCCGGCCTCCGTCGCCGGGGCGGCGGCCGACGCGATCGCGGCCGGCGCCAACCAGTACCCGCCTGGCCCGGGCATCCCCGCGCTGCGCGAGGCGGTCGCCGAGCACCAGGCGGCGCGGTACGGCCTGCGCTGGGACCCGGACAGCCAGGTGCTGGTGACGGCGGGGGCGACCGAGGCCATCGCCGCGACGGTGCTGGCGCTCGCCGGGCCGGGCGACGAGGTGCTCACCCTCGAGCCCTTCTACGACTCGTACGCCGCGGTGATCGCCATGGCCGGCGCCACCCACACGACGGCCCCGCTGCGCGCGACGCCCGGAGGCTTCCGGCTCGACCTCGACGCCCTCGCCGCCGCGTTCAGCCCACGGACGCGGCTCGTGCTCGTCAACACGCCGCACAACCCGACGGGCACGGTGCTGACGCGCGACGAGCTCGCGGCGATCGCCCGGCTGGCCGTCGACCACGACGCCGTCGTGGTCACCGACGAGGTCTACGAGCACCTGGTGCTGGACGACTCATCCGTGCACGTGCCGATCGCGACGCTGCCCGGCATGGCCGAGCGGACGCTGACCATCTCGTCGGCGGGCAAGACGTTCTCGTTCACCGGCTGGAAGATCGGCTGGGTCACCGGCCCGGAACCGCTGGTCACGGCGGTGCGCACCGTCAAGCAGTTCCTCACCTACGTGAACGGCGCGCCGTTCCAACCGGCCGTGGCGTTCGCGCTGCGCGACCCGGGCGTCGCCGCCTGGGTGGTCGAGCTCGCCGCGTCCCTCGCCCGCCGGCGCGACCTGCTGTGCGGGGGACTCGAGGACGCCGGCTTCACGGTGGTGCGGCCGCAGGGCACCTACTTCGTGCTCGCCGACGCGACACCCCTCGGCTACGACGACGGTGCGGCGCTGTGCCGCGACCTGCCGGCGCTGGCCGGCGTCGTGGGCGTGCCCGTCACCGCGTTCACGCACGCGGGCTCCGACGTCGACACGGCGTTGCGCTCCTGGGTCCGGTTCACCTTCGTCAAGCGCGAGGAGGTGCTGGCGCAGGCCGTCACCGGCCTGCACCGGCTGCACCGGGCCTGAGCCGACTCAGCGTCGCGCCAGGATCCGGCGTCGGGCGACCGTCAGCGCCAGACCCCCACCCACCAGGGAGAACGCCACCAGGAGCCCGACCACCGGGTCGGCGCCCGTCGTCGCGAGCGACTCCGTGGGCATGTGCACCGTCACGGTCAGGGCGGTCGCCTTCGTGACCGTCGGCGTCGTGGGCGGCGTCGTGACGGTCACCGTGAGCACGGGCGCGGCGAGCGTGGAGACCGGCGGCGCCGGGTAGGTGACCGTCACGGTCGCCGTCACGGTCTGCCCGCGCGTGTTGGTCACCTGGTAGTCCAGGTCCGCGTCGCCGTGGAAGGCCGGCACGGGCGTGAAGACGACGTGCCCGGCGTCGATGGTCCACGTGCCCTCGCCGGGCACCGTCACGGTGGTCACGGGCAGGGCGGTGGTCGGGTCGACGAGCCGGACGGTCGGGACGACCCACGCGAGGTTGTCGCCCGGCGAGTCGTTGGTCAGCTCCACGACGGTCGTCGGCTGGCCGGGGAGCCCGGTGACGGCGTCGTCGAACGCGTGCGCGAGCTGCACCGGCGTGGAGACGCGGACCGTGACCGTGGCGGTCGTGCTCTGGTGCGCCGTGTCGGTCGCCGTGTACGTGAACGTGTCCGTGCCGCCCCAGCCGACCGGCGGCGTGTACGTGTAGCTGCCGTCGGGCGCGACGGTGACCGTGCCGTGCGCCGGGGTGCCGACGCCGGTCACGGTGAGGCCGGAGCCCGCGTCGTTGCCCAGGAGCCCGGTGCCCGTGACGACCGCGTTGGCCGGGATCGTGCCCAGGTCGTCGTCGACGGCCTGCGGGGTCACGGTGATGGTCACGGTGGCGCCGGCCGACGGTCCACCGGCCGAGGCGGCGTAGGTGAACGTGTCGGTGCCCGAGAAGCCGGGGGCCGGCCGGTAGACCAGGGCGCCCGTCGGGTCGAGCACGACCGTGCCGTGCGACGGCAGCGACGCCGAGCCTGCCGTGAGCCCGAGCCCGGTGTCGTTGGCGAGGACACCCGCGGCCGGGACGGTGAGCGGCGTGTTCACCGCGGTGGTCCAGGCGTCGTCGGCGGCCACGGGCGTCACGGTGAGGGTGACGACGGCGGAGACGGTCCGGTCGTACCGGTCGATCGCCGTGTAGCGGAAGGTGTCCGTCCCCACGTAGCCGGCGTCCGGGACGTACGTGAAGGACCCGTCCGTCTGGGCGGTCACCGACCCGTGCGCCGGCGACGTCGTCGACGAGGGGACCACCGTGAGCCGGGCTCCCGTGTCGTTCTTCAGCATGCCGTCGGGTGCGGGGACCGTCAGGGTGGTGTTGACCCGCGTCGTGCCCGTGTCGGGCAGGGCGGACGGAGCGGTGGGCGCCACCTGCGCGAGCACGTCGAGCGAGGTCGCCGTGCTGGTCGAGGGGAAGAAGGTCCACAGGTCGAGCCCCTTGGCGTCCCCCAGCGTGCCGCCGGTCGCAGGGCAGTACTGGTTGGCGTTCAGCCCGGTGTCGTCACCGAAGGCCCGCAGGCCGCCGGTGCTGTCGATCCCGGTCTCGGGCGCGGCGAACAGCGGCGGAAGGCCGGGCGAGAACGTCGTGCACAGCGTGCCCGAGTCGACGTCGCCCACCCGGGCGCCGGTGCTCGAGAGATAGGTGCGGTCGTCGAAGAACACCGTCGTGCAGCTTCCGGTGAACGGGCACACGCCCTGCGGCGGGTTGAGCAGCCTGATCGACGGACCGCCCTGCGTCGAGCTCTCCACATCGAGCATCGGCGCGTGGTACTCGCCCGCCCGGATGACCGCACGCACGCTGTACGCGTCGTCCCTGGCCGGCAGCGGCTGGCGGCTGTTGTCGTTCCCGTCCCACACCACGGTGGTGTTCCCCGGCGGGACGACGCCGCGCAACGCCCGGTTGCCGGGCCAGCCCGGGTCGAAGTTGACACCGTCGCGGGAGATCACGATCTCGTAGGTGCCACCGGAGGCCGCCTGGAGCCGGAACGTCCCGCCCTGGCCCTCGTAGCTTCCGTGGCTCGTGGCCCGGCCGGCGAAGTCGACGGCGCCGAGCGTGGGCGGCACCGGTGCCGTGGGGATGCCGAGCGCGGCGAGCGTCTCTGCGGCCAGCGGTTCGAACGACAGCGGGTACTCCGGCGCGGCAAGGTGCACGCCGCCGACGAGTCCGGGGAGCGTCTGCGGGTTGGCGCCCGTGCCGATGACGTCGTGGTTCAGCGGCGTCGTGCCGTCGGCGTCGAGGAACCCCTGGCGGTTGCCGTAGAACACGAAGCCGTTGGGGTCGAAGCCGTGGCTGTCCACCGCGTAGCGGTAGCCGTCCAGCGTGTTGAGGAACAGCTTCATGGTCACCGGCCGCGGGTTGCCGCCGGTGAAGCCCGCGAGCACGTAGGTGAAGGCCCGCCCGGGGATGTCGGCGACGGAGGCGTTGTCCGTCCCCGCGCGGACGGTGAGGTCCCAGGCGTTGATGGAGGAGCCTGCGGCGGCCCGGAACCCAGCGCTCGGGTCGAGGTCCGGGTCGGGTGTGCCGTCGGCGGCGTTGTTGGTGCCGGCCGCGCCGAAGAAGGCCACGTGGTAAAGACCGGTCGTCGGCGCGGTGTAGACGCAGGGCACGTAGCCGGCGGTGTTCTGCGTCCCGTCGACGGACCGTGCGCGGGCCAGCTCCTGCGCGCGCGTGGTCAGCTTGCCGACAAGGCTCGCCGCGTCCGGCCGATGGGCCGCGCAGCTGAACCCGTTGGTGCCGTCGACGAGCGTCGGCAGCGCCGCCTCGGTGTCGGTGACCACGCCCGGGTTCCAGATCGCGATGTCCGCGCTGCCCGTCCCCATCGACGACGATCCCGTGAGGATCTGCTCGTCCTTCTTCGCGAAGACCGTGAACAGCGTCCGGCGCTGGATCTGCGTGTCGCCGGCCGGACCGTAGGCGTTGGTCCGCCACTCGAGCGCGGCACGGCAGGGGTGGGTCGCGTCGCACCCCGGGTCGGAGGTACCCGCCACCCGGGGGAAGAGGTCGGCGCTCCCCGAGGCGACCGCCGGCACCGCGGCACCGCCCAGCGCGAGCACGGCGACGAGGAGGCTGAGCGCGAGACGACGCAGCATGTGGTTCGGTCCTTCCGGCGGCCTCACGCGTCCCGAGGTCTTCAGGACGTGCGGTCGTCGAGGCGGGGGTCGACGGGCACGCTAGAGAGATCGGCACAGCTGCGGCAGGGCCGGACGTGTCACGGCACCCGAGAGGCGCAGTTCACCCGACCGACTTGTCCGGCGACGGGCGAAACGCCTGGTCAGCGGGCCATCGGCCGGTCACCCGAACGGGTGTGGGTCGGACCGGGCTCAGACCGCCCAGGCGCCGTCGCGGTGGTACGCGGGGGTCGCGAGGCTCAGCACGAGAAGGGCGGCGAACGAGGCACCGACCATGACCGCGGCCATGGCCACGGCGTCGCCGCCGAGCAGCCCCGACAGCGGGCTCACGATGCCGGAGACGCCCGCCTGGGTCGCCCCGATGACGGCGGCGGCGGTCCCGGCCACCTCGCCGTGCCGGCTCAGCGCGAGCGCGGAGGCGTTGGGCGGGACGAAGTTGACCATCGCGAGGATGAGCCAGAGCACCACGAGCAGCGCGGTCAGTCCGCCCCAGCCCGTGATCGCGATCGCGAGCAGGACGAGCGTGAGCGCGAGCGAGATCGGCAGGACGACCCGCACGATCCGGATCGGCGCCACGCGCCGCACCAGCGCGGCGTTGACCTGCGCGCCGGCGACGAGGCCCAGCCCGTTGACGGCGAACAGCAACGAGAACTGGTGCGCGGACAGCCCGTACCCCTCGCGCAGCACGAACGGCGACGCGACCACGTAGCTCATCAGCACGGCGACGCCGAGTCCCGGCAGGATGGCCAGCGCGACGAAGTGCCGGTCGCGCAGCAGCTTCCGGTAGCCCGACAGCGCGGGCCGCAGCCCGCCCTCTCGGCGCCGCTCGGGAGGCAGGGTCTCGGGCAGCCGCCGCCAGACCACGAGCCACAGCACGACGCCGAAGATCGCGAGGGCCAGGAACACCGCCCGCCAGCCCCACTCGCCGGCGATCAGCCCGCCGACCGACGGCGCGAACAGCGGCGCGACGCCGATGACCAGCATGAGCCGGGACATCAGGCGCGAGGCGTCCGCACCGACGAACCGGTCGCGGATCACCGCCATGGCGACCACGCTCGCGGAGGCGTTGAAGAAGCCCTGCATGGTCCGCAGCGCGATGAGCGGCACGATCGCCGGGGCGACCGCGCAGAGCAGCGACGTGACCACGTGCAGCGAGACGCCCACGAGCACGGGCTTGCGGCGCCCGAACCGGTCCGACAGCGGACCGATCACCAGCTGGCCCACAGCACCGCCGATGAGCATCGCCGTCATGGTCAGCTGCGCCGCCGTGGCGGACGTATGCAGGTCGCGCGCGACGTCGGGCAGCGAGGGGAGGTAGATGTCCGTCGAGATCGCGGGCAGCGCGCACATCAGGCCCAGCAGCAGCACGTACTTCGCGTTGGGGCGGTACTGCGGTGCGGGCGCGGCTCCCGTCGCGGGCACGGCTCCTGGGGATACGACGCCGGCGGCCGGCGCGCGGTCGGTCGGTGCGGGAGGGGTGGTGCGAGAACTCATCGGGACCCATCCTCCCACAAGAAACGAATCGATTCGATACGAACGTGGGTGACGCCTGGCACGCTGGACCCATGTGTGGTCGCTATGCCTCCTTCCGCGAGGACCAGGCCCTGGCCGACGAGTTCGCCATCGCCACGGTCGCCGACGACGTCCGGCTGCTCGGCCCGTCGTGGAACGTCGCCCCCACCGACGGCGTCCGCATGGTCGTCGAGCGCGCGGACAAGGAGACGGGCGAGATCACGCGGCAGCTCCGCGTGGCGCGGTGGGGCCTGGTGCCGTCGTGGGCCAAGGACATCTCGGTGGGCAACCGGATGATCAACGCCCGCGCGGAGTCGCTCGAGGAGAAGTCGGCGTTCGCCCGGCCCTTCGCGGTCCGCCGCGCCCTGCTCCCCGCGGACGGGTACTACGAGTGGAAGAAGCCGGAGCCCGGGTCGCCCACCAAGCGCAAGCAACCGTTCTACCTGCACCCCGCCGACGGCGACGTCGTGGCGCTCGCCGGTCTCTACGAGTTCTGGAAGGACCCGAGCAGGGCCGACGACGACCCGGAGAGGTGGGTGGTCAGCGCGACCGTCATCACGCGGCCGGCCTCCGAGGAGCTCGCGCACATCCACGACCGCCAGCCGCTCATGCTGCGCCCGGAGGCGTGGTCGGCGTGGCTGGACCCGGCGGTCGGCGCCGAGGGCGCGCGCGAGCTCCTCGAGGCGCCCGCGCCGGACATCGTCGCCACGCCCGTCTCGACGGCGGTCAACACCGTCGCCAACAACGGGCCGTCCCTGGTGGACGAGGTCGAGCCGGACGAGGCTGCCGGCTAGGGCCGAGCCCTCACGCCCCGGCGGCCCGGAGCCGCACGGGGTGCACCGTCCCGATCCCCGCCAGCCGGCGGGCGGGCCGCGGCTCGAGCACGAACCGCGCATCGGTGGCCAGGACCTCGGCGGTCGAGGCGTCGACCAGCACCGTGCTGGGCTCGGCGATGTCGGTCAGGCGTGCGGCCAGGTTCACGTCGGGCCCGAAGACATCACCGAACCGCGACAGCACACGTCCCCAGACGAGGCCGACGCGCACCGGGGTCACGCCGCGGGCACCCTCGAACAGCCCGCCGGTGGTGGTCTCGCGGTCGACGTCGAGCTCCTTGCCGAGGGCCTCGGCCAGGCCGAGCGCGATGACGGCGCCGRTGCCGGGGGTGTCGGCGACGAAGAGGATCGCGTCGCCGATGGTCTTGACCACGCGCCCGCCGGCCGCGGAGACGACGTCGCGCGCGGCGGCCTCGAAGCGCTGCACGAACTGCGACAGGTCGGTGGACCCGAGCCCGGCGGTGCGGCGCGTGAACGACACCATGTCCGCGAACCCGACGGCGCGCGCCAGCGGCAGGGCGGAGCTCTCCGGACCGGGCGCGCGGAGCTGGCCGAACTCCCCCGCGTACCGACCGGCGATCGCCGCGAGCTGGCGACGGTAGGAGTGCACCAGCTGCGCCTCGAGCACCGGGGCGAGCGAGGCCAGCCTGTCGAGCACGAGCAGGCGCGCGGAGGTGTCGTCGAGCTCGTACCGCCCGGCCATGTCCTCCACCAGCGCCTCGACCTGCCACAGCGCGAGGCGGTCGGAGGTGTGCCCGAGGGCGCGCGTCACGGTCATGACGGTCCGCAGGTCGAGGCCGTGCTCGCGGACCAGGGCCGCGGCGCGATCGATGGCCTCCGCGTCGCGCTCGGTGTAGATCGGGTCGTCCGGGTCGGCGTGCGGCAGGCCCATGGTGGTCCAGAAGCCGCGGACCACGTCGATCTCGATGCCGGCGCGCGCCGCGAGATCGCGGGCGCTCAGGGTGCGGGTGCCGCCCAGCAGCTCGGCGTCCAGCTCACCCACCGTCGACTCCACGAAGTCGAGGTCCTGCGATCGTTCGTCCGGCACGGGTCGAGGGTAGTTCACCCAGCAGAGCGGACGTGGCGCACGTCACCCGCCAGCACGCGGTGCGACTCACCCCGGTCGTCGACCACCACCAGCGCGCCGTCGTCGTCGAGCCGCGCCGCGAGGCCGCTGACCGACCCACCCCCGGGCAGCTCCACCGTGACCACGGTCCCGAGCGTGCTGCACACGGCGGCGACCTCGTCGGCCAGCCCCGACCCGCGGGCGTCGCCGCCCGAGTCCCGCCAGCGCTGCGCCACCTCGAGCTGCGCGTCGACGAGCGCGACGAGCATGCCCTCCCGGTCGACGTGCTGGGCGCCCGCGAGCGCCAACGAGGTCGCGCTCGGCACGGGAAGCTGCTCGGCGGACTGGCTGACGTTGATCCCGATCCCGATGACGACCGCCGGGGGCTGCCCGGCGGGCAGCGTGACGACCTCGGTGAGGATGCCGCCGATCTTGCGCGCGGCACCCCACCCGTCGATCTCGGTCTCCGCCGGCACGAGCAGGTCGTTGGGCCACTTGAGCGTCGCCGGCACCCCGCCGGTCGCCCGCAGGGCGTTGACCGCCCCGAGGCCCGCGAGCAGCGCGATCCAGCCGAACGACGTCGCCGGGACGGGTGGGTGCGTGACGAAGCTGCAGGTCAGCGCCGTCCCCGCGGGCGTCTCCCACGATCGCCCCGCCCGGCCGCGGCCGCCGGCCTGGTGCTCCGCGACGAGCACGCTGGCGTCGGGCCACGAGGCGGGGTCCGCGCGCAGGTCCGCGGCGAGGTCGCTGTTGGTCGACTCGGTGCGCTCGACGATCTCGACCCGCGACAGAGGGCCGGCGGGCGCGAGCAGGAGGTCGCGGAGCTCGGCGACGCGAAGGGCGGGCATCGGGGGCACAGCGCCCATGATGTCCTGCGTTGTGGGAACCCGACACCCCGACGGGGTCAACACCGTGATCCGCCTGCACGTGCATGGTGGTCATCGACAACTAGCCTCGGTCGGGTGACTGACACCCAGCAGCCCGTCGACACGGCCCCGCGCACCACGGCCGCCAAGCYGGCCGACCTCGCGGACCGGTACAGCGCCGCGCAGGCCGCCGAGCAGGCCGCCGTCGACAAGCAGCACGCGCGGGGCAAGCGGAGCGCCCGCGAGCGCATCGAGCAGCTCCTCGACGAGGGCTCGTTCACCGAGGTCGACGCGTTCGTCCGGCACCGGTCCACCAACTTCGGCCTGGACAAGAAGCGGATCGAGGGCGACGGCGTCGTCGTCGGGCACGGCACTGTCGACGGCCGCCCGGTCTGCATCTACTCCCAGGACTTCACGGTGTTCGGCGGCAGCCTGGGCGAGGTGCACGGCGAGAAGATCACCAAGGTGATGGACCTCGCGCTGCGCACCGGCGTCCCGCTCATCGGGATCAGCGACGGTGGCGGCGCGCGCATCCAGGAGGGCGTCGCGGCCCTCACGCAGTTCGCCGAGATCTTCCGGCGCAACGTCGCCGCGTCCGGGGTGATCCCGCAGATCAGCCTCATCCTCGGCCCGTCGGCGGGCGGTGCCGTGTACTCCCCCGCCCTGACCGACTTCATCGTCATGGCCGACGGCACGTCGAACATGTTCATCACCGGCCCGGACGTCATCCGCGCCGTCACGGGCGAGGACGTGGGCTTCGAGGAGCTGGGCGGCGCGACCACGCACAACACCCGCTCGGGCGTCGCGCACTACATGGCCTCCGACGAGGACGACGCGTTCGACTACGTGCGGGCGCTGCTCACCTACCTGCCGCAGAACAACCTCACCGACCCCGTGACGTTCGACCACGAGACCGACCTGTCGGTGAACGAGACGGACGAGGAGCTGGACGCGCTCCTGCCCGACTCGGACAGCCAGCCGTACGACATGCGGACGGTCATCGAGCACGTGCTGGACGACGGCGTCCTGCTCGAGGTGCAGCCGCTGTACGCCCAGAACGTGCTCATCGGGTTCGGCCACGTCGAGGGCCACCCCGTGGGGATCGTGGCCAACCAGCCGATGTCGATGGCCGGCACGCTCGACATCAACGCCGCCGAGAAGGCCGCCCGCTTCGTGCGCACCTGCGACGCGTTCAACATCCCGGTGCTCACGTTCGTCGACGTCCCGGGCTTCCTGCCGGGCACGGACCAGGAGTGGAACGGCATCATCCGGCGCGGCGCCAAGCTGATCTACGCCTACGCCGAGGCCACCGTCCCGCTCGTCACGGTCATCACCCGCAAGGCGTACGGTGGCGCGTACATCGTCATGGGCTCCAAGCAGCTGGGTGCCGACGTGAACCTGGCCTGGCCCACCGCGCAGATCGCGGTCATGGGCGCCGGGGGCGCGGTGAACATCCTGCAGCGCGGCGCGCTCAAGTCCGTCGCCGACGCCGGCGGGGACGTCGAGGCCGAGCGCCGGCGCCTGACGGCCGAGTACGAGGAGGCCATCGTGAACCCGTGGGACGCCGCCGACCGGGGTTACGTGGACGCGGTCATCGCGCCCGCGCAGACGCGCGTGCAGATCACCAAGGCCCTGCGGCTGCTGCGTACCAAGCGTGCCAGCCTGCCCCCCAAGAAGCACGGGAACATCCCGCTGTGAGCGAGCACCAGCACGACGAGCACGACGAGCACGGCGGGCACGACGACCCGGCCCACGGCCCCGAGCCCCTCGTCGGCGTCGTCGCGACCGACCTGCACGGCTGCGTCGACGCGCTGGCCGCGGCGTTGCACCGCTACGTCGACGCGGCGGTCGGAGTCCGCGCGGAGTTCGGCTCCACCGAGGCCGACGAGGACCCGCGGATCCTCGTGCTCGAGTCGGAGATCGGCGGCCTGAACGCGCAGCTGTACGACCTGCTGCACGAGCGGCTGGGCATCCACGCCGACCTCACCGGCATGTCCTGGGGCGACGACGAGCACGGCGACGCGGACGCCCCGCGCAGCGACGCGGAGATCGACACGTTCCACCTCGGGTTCGTCGTCGGGCCGCCGCCCAACACGTCCGACCTCTCGCTCGACTCCGTGCTGGACCTGGTCGAGCAGGGCGGCGCCGAGCTGGCGCAGCACCTGGTCGACGCCGGGTTCGAGGTGGGCGAGTGGGGCGTCTCGCGCGGCGCGGCCGTGGCGTTCGAGGAGGACGAGGACGAGGACGACGATGACTGACGCCCACGTCCAGGTCGTCCGGGGCACCCCCGACGACATGGAGCTCGCCGCCCTCGTCGCCGGGCTGATGGCCGCCGCCTCCGAGCGCGCCCGCCTGGCGGAGGTCTCCGACCGGGCCGTCGCGGCACCCTGGGCCGACCGCCGGCGCACCATGCGTGGCGCCCGGGTCGGCCTGCGACCGGGACCGGACGCGTGGCGCTGGAGCCTGCGCGGCTGACTCGGGAAAACGCGTGCTACCGCTCGGTAGCCGCCGAGTAAGGTCGGGCGGGTGACTTCGACGACGACTTCCTCCCCCGCGCGCGAAGCCTCCCCGATCGACGCGATCGCCGAGGCCTACATCGCCCAGTACGCGACCCTCGACCCCCTCGGCGCCACCGCCATGGGCATCGCCGGTCACGACCACGAGATGACCGACCTGTCGCCCGCCGGCCTGGACGCGCGGGCGGCGCTGGCCCGCACCACGCTGCAGGCCCTCGACGGCGTCGCCCCGACCGACGACATCGACCAGATCACGCTGGCCGCCATGCAGGAGCGCCTCGGCCTGGAGCTCGAGCTGCACGCCGCGGGCGAGTTCCTGCGCGACCTCAACAACATCGCCTCGCCGGTGCAGGGCCTGCGCGACGTCTTCGACATCATGCCGACGGGCACCGTCGAGGGCTGGTCGAACATCGCCGCCCGGCTCAACGCCCTCCCGACCGCGATCGACGGGTACATCGAGTCCCTCCGGCTCGCCGCGAGCACCGGCGCCGTCGCCGCGAAGCGCCAGGTGGAGGAGTGCGCCCGCCAGGCCGCCGAGCAGGCCGATCCGGAGACCTCGTTCTTCACCTCGTTCATCACGGGCGAGGCCGTCGACTCGGTGCTCGACGAGTCCGCGGCCTGCTCCCTGGTCCGCGCCGAGCTCGAGCACGGCGCCACGGCGGCGCGCGCCGCCTACGCCACGCTCGCGACCTTCCTGGCCGACGAGCTCGCCCCGCAGGCCCCGGAGTCGGACGCGGCCGGACGCGACCGGTACGCCCTGTGGTCGCGGGCGTTCCTCGGCGCCACCGTGGACCTCGAGGAGACGTACCGGTGGGGGCTCGAGGAGCTCGCACGGGTGGTCGCCGAGCAGGAGGCCGTCGCCGCCCAGATCGCCGGCCCCGGCGCCACGGTCGAGCAGGCCGTCGCGGCGCTGGACGAGGACCCCTCGCGCACGCTGCACGGCACGGACGCCCTCCAGGCCTGGATGCAGGAGACGTCCGACGCGGCGATCGAGGCGCTCAACGGCGTCCACTTCGACATCCCCGTCCCGGTCCTCACCCTCGAGTGTAAGATCGCCCCGACGCAGAGCGGCGGCATCTACTACACGGGACCGAGCGACGACTTCACCCGGCCGGGCCGCATGTGGTGGTCCGTGCCGCCGGAGGTCACCACGTTCAACACGTGGCGCGAGAAGACGACCGTCTACCACGAGGGCGTCCCGGGCCACCACCTGCAGGTCGGTCAGGCGGTGTTCGAGCGCGCGACGCTCAACACGTGGCGCCGGCTGGCGTGCTGGACGTCGGGCCACGGCGAAGGCTGGGCGCTGTACGCCGAGCGCCTCATGGCCGACCTCGGCTTCCTGGACGACCCGGGCGACCGGCTCGGCATGCTCGACGGGCAGCGGATGCGCGCGGCGCGCGTCGTCTTCGACCTCGGCGTGCACCTCGGGCTGGAGGCGCCCGCCGAGTGGGGTGGCGGCACCTGGGACGCCGACAAGGGCTGGGAGTTCCTCAGGGCCAACATCAACATGCCCGAGGCGTTCATCCGCTTCGAGTGGAACCGGTACCTGGGCTGGCCCGGCCAGGCCCCCTCGTACAAGATCGGTCAGCGCCTCTGGGAGCAGACCCGCGACGAAGCGAGGGCGAAGGCCGAGGCGGCCGGCGAGGAGTTCGACATCCGTGCGTTCCACGCCCGCGCGCTGTCGCTGGGCTCCCTCCCGCTCGACGTGCTGAAGTCCGCGTTCGCGAGCTGACGACGCACGACGAGGGGCCGGTGGCACATGGCCACCGGCCCCTCGTCGTCGATCGCGGTCAGAGGAAGGACGAGCCGTACTTGAGGACGATCGCGGCCGCCAGCAGCACGATGAGCGCGACGGTGACGAACCAGTCGTTGCCGTGCGCGACGAACCGGCGCGCGGACGGACCCCACCGCCCCGGGAAGTTGATCACGTGGTCGCGCACGTTCAGGCGCGTCAGGCCCGCCCACACCAGCGTCGTCGTCACCGTGATGAGCAGGCACCACGGGCACAGCGCCTTGATGACGAAGTACGCCTCGAAGAACAGCCACCACGCGAACAGGAAGCCGACGGTGTAGATCGCCTGCGCCGAGAGCATGAACCAGCGCGGGAAGCGCACCCCGCCGAGGATCGCCACGGCCACCGTGATGACGACGGCCTCGGCGGCGATGCCGAGGAACGCGTTGGGGAAGTACTCGCCGAGGATGTGCGCCTGGGGGCTCTTGGCCACGGTGCTGCAGCTGATCACCGAGTTGAGGTCGCAGCCGAAGTTGGTGCCCCCCGCCGCGAGCTTGAGCGCGTCGATCGAGAGCACGAACGACGCCAGCAGGCCGAGCGCGCCGGAGATGACCATCTCGATCGCGGTCCGCGTCCGCCACGCCTGCGTCGGCGGCTGCAGCAGGTCGGGGTCCGGATCGATCTCCAGGTCGTCGTCGAGCTCGTCCTGCGGGTCGGCGATGCCGTCGTGCACGTCGTTCCTCGACGACCTCGTCGCGTCTCCCACGGTGTCTCCTCGCGTCCCTCGTGACCTCGGACCGGCGGTACCGCCCGCGCGCACCCGACCACAGCGCGCCCATTGTGCCCCGGCAACCCGTGCGCCGGGCCGGGACCTTCGGTCGCGCGACGAACTAGGCTCGCCACCCGTGACCCGCCTGCTGCTCGCCTCCGCCTCGCCCGCCCGCCGCGCCACCCTGCAGGCCGCAGGGATCGACCCGCTCGTCGCGGTCTCAGGGGTCGACGAGGAGGCCGTCCTGGCCGCCGCACGCGAGCGGTTCGGGGCGCTGGACCCGGCGGACGCGGTGCTGCTGCTGGCGCAGGCGAAGGTCGAGGACGTGTCGCGGAACCTGCCGGCGGAGCTCGAGGACGCCGACGACCTGCTGCTGCTGGGCTGCGACTCGATGCTCGAGCTCGACGGCGAGATCTACGGCAAGCCCACCGACGCCGCCGACGCGGCCGGCCGCTGGCGGGCGATGCGCGGCCGGACCGGGGTCCTGCACACCGGGCACTGGCTCATGGACGAGCGGGCCGTGCCCACGATGCTGGGCGCGACGTCTTCGACGAGCGTCACGTGGGCGAAGGTGTCCGACGACGAGATCGACGCCTACGTCGCCACGGGCGAGCCGCTGGCCGTGGCCGGCGCGTTCACCATCGACGGCCTCGGCGGCCCGTTCGTCGAGCGCATCGAGGGCGACCACCACGGCGTGGTCGGGCTGAGCCTGCCGCTGCTGCGCGAGCTGCTCGGCGAGGTCGGCGTGCGCATCCCCGACCTGTGGCGGAAGTCCTGACCTAGGTCCCAGGGAGGCGCGTTCCCGCAGGTGAACGATGTTCACGTGGGCCAGCCCGAGAGGCCCATCGGGGCCGGGTAGGCCGGACCCGCGAGGGGCGTCCAAGGACATGACATGTCGACCAGTGCCGTATCACCCAACACCCGCTTCGTCCGCATCGCCGGCCTCGTGACGATCATCGTCGGTGGCGTGATGCTGATCGCGGGAGCCGTGACCTGGGGGGCCGTCTCCTCCCACCTGACCGCCGAGAACATCACCGTCAGCGAAGACGCGGCGGCGTTCGGCGGCCAGACGGTGAACACGCCGTGGGAGGCGTACGCACAGGCCGAGATCATCAACCACCACGCCCTCGAGGCCACCGGTGGCAAGACGTACGCCGAGCTGGACAAGGAGGACCCGCTGCGCGCCGTCGCGATGAACGGCTCCTTCCTGCGGGCCTCGCTCTTCACGTCGGTCGTCGCCTTCGGCGTCGCGGCCCTGGTGATGGGCCTCGGCCTGGTCTTCGGCCTCATCGGCTACACCCTGCGTCGCCTGGCGCCGACGGCTCCCGAGACCGTCGTGAAGGCGGACGAGAACCTCCTCGCCCGCGCCTGAGCAGCACCCGCACGAGCCCGGTCCTCCAGGAGGCCGGGCTCGTTCGTGCGTCCGACGTTGTGGCGTTCTGACAACTCGCCCACCGCAAACCGCCCACCACGAGCACCGCACCTGAGGATCCCTACAAACACGTCCCCTGGACGGTTGGTCGGATCGACAATCTTGCCCAGGCGCACGGCCAGCGCGGGGGTCCGGCACGCGGCGGGCGTTACGGTGAGCCGTGCCCGCCATCTCCAAGGTCCTCATCGCCAACCGCGGTGAGATCGCCGTCCGCATCGCCCGTGCCTGTCGCGACGCCGCGATCGGCTCCGTCGCCGTCTACGCCGACACCGACCGCGAGGCCCTGCACGTCCGGATCGCCGACGAGGCGTTCGCCCTGGGCGGCGCGCGTGCCGCCGAGACATACCTCGACATCGCCAAGCTGCTCGACGTCGCCCGCCGGTCCGGCGCCGACGCCGTGCACCCCGGCTACGGCTTCCTCGCCGAGAACGCCGGGTTCGCGCAGGCGGTCCTCGACGCCGGCCTGGTCTGGATCGGCCCGCCGCCGTCGGCGATCGAGTCGCTGGGCGACAAGGTGAGCGCGCGGCACATCGCGCACAAGGCCGGCGCACCCCTGGTCGCCGGGACCGCCGACCCCGTGCAGGGCGTCGCCGAGATCCACGCGTTCGTGGCCGAGCACGGCCTGCCGGTCGCCATCAAGGCGGCGTTCGGGGGCGGCGGACGCGGCCTGAAGGTGGCCCGCGAGTCGGCCGAGATCGACGAGATGTTCGAGTCCGCCACGCGCGAGGCCGTCGCCGCGTTCGGGCGGGGCGAGTGCTTCGTCGAGCGGTACCTCGACCGCCCGCGGCACGTCGAGACCCAGTGCCTCGCCGACGCCCACGGCACCGTGGTCGTGGTCTCCACACGCGACTGCTCGCTGCAGCGCCGCCACCAGAAGCTGGTCGAGGAGGCTCCCGCGCCGTTCCTCACCGACGCGCAGCGCACCCAGCTGGTCGAGTCCTCGAAGGCGATCCTGCGCGAGGCCGGCTACGTCGGCGCCGGGACCTGCGAGTTCCTGGTCGCCGCGGACGGCACCATCTCGTTCCTCGAGGTCAACACGCGCCTGCAGGTCGAGCACCCGGTCACCGAGGAGATCAGCGGCATCGACCTGGTCCGCGAGCAGCTGCGCATCGCGGCCGGCGAGCCGCTCGGGTACGACCACGTCGAGACCCGCGGCCACTCGTTCGAGTTCCGGATCAACGGCGAGGACCCGGGCGCCGGCTTCCTCCCCGCCCCGGGCCGCATCACCACCCTGCGGTTCCCCTCCGGCCCCGGCGTGCGCGTCGACTCCGGCGTGGTCGAGGGCGACAGCGTGTCGGGACTCTTCGACTCGATGATCGCCAAGGTCATCGTCACGGGCGCGGACCGCACCCAGGCGCTCGCCCGGGCCCGTCGCGCGCTCGCGGAGCTCGAGGTCGTCGGCATCCCGACGGTCGTCCCGTTCCACCGCGCGGTGCTCGACGCCGAGGCGTTCGCGCCGGCCGACCCCGCGCAGCCCTTCTCCGTGCACACCCGCTGGATCGAGACGGAGTTCGCCGACGCCGTCGCAGCCCTCGCGCCGGCCGCGCCGCAGGAAGAGGACGAGGACGAGGAGCCGACGGTCCTCGAGCGCGTGGTCGTCGAGGTGGGTGGCAAGCGGCTCGAGGTCGTCCTGCCGGCCGCGCTCGCGCTCGGCCGCGGGCCGGGCGGCGCCGGTCGGGGTCCCGGCGGTCCGGGCGCGCGCCGGCCCGTGCGCCGCGCCGCCCGCGCGAACGGCAGCAGCAACGGCACCACGTTGTCGTCCCCGATGCAGGGCACGATCGTCAAGGTGGCCGTCGCGGAGGGTGCGCAGGTGGCCGAGGGCGACCTCGTCGTCGTGCTCGAGGCGATGAAGATGGAGCAGCCGCTGCTCGCGCACCGGGCCGGCACCGTCACGGCGCTGTCCGCGGGCGTGGGGTCGAGCGTGAGCGCCGGCACCGCCATCTGCGAGATCGTCGGCTGACCCGGGCGTGCCGGACGGACCACCGCCCCACCGCCAGCGCCAGCCGGGCGACGGCTGGGTCGAGTGCGCGTGCGGCAGGCGGCACTGGGGCCTGTACGGCGCGGCGGGTCTCCTGCTCGCCCGGCGCGACGCTGACGGGACCCCGACGGCGGTCGTGCTGCAGCACCGGGCCGTGTGGAGCGACCAGGGCGGCACGTGGGGGGTGCCCGGCGGGGCGCGGATGCCCGACGAGTCCGCGCAGGACGCGGCGCTGCGGGAGGCCGAGGAGGAGGCCGGCATCGACCGTCGCGCGGTCCGGCCGCGGGAGTCGTGGGTGCTGGAGCACCCGAGCTGGTCCTACACCACGGTGCTCGCCGACGAGATCGTCCCGGTGCACCCGGCGGTGACCGACGCCGAGAGCGTGGAGCTGCGCTGGGTGCCCATCGACGAGGTCACGGACCTCCCGCTGCTGCCCGCGTTCGCAGACGCGTGGCCCGCCCTGCGCGCGCGGCTGGTGGCCCTCGGCGCCCGGTGACGGGCCTCACAGCACCGCCTGGTGGACCCGTCTCGCGTCCGGGCGCCCCGCGGGAGTAGTGTCCGGGCAGTGAGGTAAGCCTGTCCTCATACGATGCCCGCTCCGGGTGTTCGTCCCCTGCACTCGGAAGCCGTCCATGGTCGCCAACTACCTCATCGGTCTGCGCGAAGGTCTCGAGGCCGCGCTGGTCGTCAGCATCCTCGTCGCGTACCTGGTCAAGACCGGGCGCCGCGACCAGCTGGCTGCCCTGTGGGCCGGGGTCGGCGTCGCGGTGGCCGCGTCGCTCGCGTTCGGCGCGCTGCTCACGTTCGGGCCGTCGGGCCTGTCGTTCGAGGCGCAGGAGGCGATCGGCGGCACGCTCTCGATCATCGCCGTCGGCCTGGTGACGTGGATGATCTTCTGGATGGCCCGCACGGCGCGGCACATGAAGTCCGACCTGCACCACAAGCTCGACGACGCGCTCGGCGCGGGCAAGCAGGCGGTCCTCGTGGTCGCCATGCTGGCGGTCGGCCGCGAGGGGCTGGAGACCGCCCTGTTCCTGTGGGCCAGCGCGCAGGCGACCACCGGCTCCGCCGCCGGCACCGGCCCCAGCTACGGCCCGCTCGTCGGCGCCGCGCTCGGCCTGGGCACCGCGGTGCTCTTCGGCTGGCTGATCTACCGCGGCGCGCTCCGGCTCAACCTCCGCGTGTTCTTCGCGTGGACCGGGCTCTTCCTGGTGGTCGTCGCCGCGGGCGTGCTCGCCTACGGGGTGCACGACCTGCAGGAGGCCGGGATCCTGCCCGGCCTGAACAACCTGGCGTTCGACGTGTCGTCGACCATCCCGCCCAGCAGCTGGTACGGGTCGCTGCTCAAGGGCGTCTTCAACTTCTCCCCCGCCACGACGTGGCTGCAGCTGGTCGCCTGGGTGGCCTACCTCGTGCCGACCCTGTACTTCTTCATCCGCATCACGTGGGGCTCCGCGCCCGCCCGCCCGTCGGCTCCCGCCGTCGCGCCGGCCGTCCGCGCGACCGCCGCCTGACCGTCGTCGCACCCGTTCTCCGAGGAGACCCATGTCCCGCCGCTCCACCGTCGTCGCCGCTGCCCTGGCGGCGCTCGTCCTGCCGCTCGCGGCCGCCTGCGTCCCCAACGAGACGGCCGACCCGTCGGCGTCGGGCTCGTCGGGCGCCCTGACGGTCACGTCGACGGACACCGCGTGCGACGTGTCCGCCACGGAGGCCGACTCGGGCACGGTGCGGTTCTCGGTCACCAACGCGGGCGACGACGTCACCGAGTTCTACCTCCTGGGCGAGGACGGCCTGCGGGTCGTCGCCGAGGTCGAGAACGTCGGCCCCGGGCTCTCGCGCGACCTCATCGCCCAGGTCGAGCCCGGGAAGTACTTCACCGCCTGCAAGCCGGGCATGGTGGGCGACGGGATCCGCGCCGCGTTCACCGTCCGCGACAGCGGCGCGCAGGTGGGCCCGACCGGCGACACGGCGGACCAGCTCGCGGCCGCCGAGGCGTCGTACGTCGCGTACGTCAAGGACCAGGTGGGCGCGCTCGTCGCGGGCACGCAGAAGTTCGCCGACGCCTACACCGCGGGCGACGACGCGACGGCGAAGTCGCTCTACGCCGACACGCGCGCGCACTGGGAGCGGATCGAGCCCGTCGCCGAGTCGTTCGGCGACCTCGACCCCAAGCTCGACCTGCGCGAGGCGGACGTCGAGGAGGGTGACACCTGGACGGGCTGGCACCTGGTGGAGAAGGACCTGTGGCAGCCGAGCGCCGACGCCAACGGCGGCGTGGCCTACGTGCCGCTGACGCCGGAGCAGCGCGCGGCCGCGGCGGCGGACATCGTCGCCAACACCCAGCAGCTGTCCGACGAGGTCAACACCCCCGACTTCACGTTCCAGGCCTTCCAGATCGCCAACGGCGCCAAGGAGCTGCTCGACGAGGTGGCCACCGGCAAGGTCACGGGCGAGGAGGAGATCTGGTCGCACACCGACCTCTGGGACTTCCAGGCCAACGTCGACGGCGCGCGCGTGGGCTACGAGGTGCTCGCGGACGTCGTCGAGGCCGAGAACCCGGACCTCGCGGCTACGCTGGCCACCCGGTTCGAGGAGCTCGACGCGCTGCTCGCGGCGCAGGGCTCGCTCGACACCGGCTTCACGTACTACGACCAGCTCACGGACGCCCAGGTCAAGCAGCTCGCCGCTGCGGTCGACGCGCTCTCGGAGCCCCTCTCCCAGCTCACCGCCACGGTGACGGGCGCCTAGATCGAAGGAGTGCTCGTGTCCGCCCCCACGGACCCGCACGACGAGCCCACCGGCCTGTCCCGACGCGCGCTGCTCGGGCTCGGCGGTGGGCTCGCCGTCGCCGGTGTCGCCGCCGGCTTCGGCGTCGGCCGGACGACTGCGCCTGCACCGGCGCCCGCGGCGACCGCCGCGGGCACCTACCCCTTCACCGGCGTGCACCAGGCGGGCATCGTGACCCCCGCGCAGGACCGTCTCTACCTCGCTGCGTTCGACCTCACGACGACCTCGCGCGACGAGCTGGTCGCGCTGCTGCGCCGCTGGACCACGATCGCGGCGCGGCTCACGCAGGGGCTGCCGGCCGGCGAGTTCGGGCCGGCGTCCGGCCCGTACGACGCCCCGCCGGACGACACCGGCGAGGCCGCCGACCTGCCGCCCGCGGGTCTGACGATCACCTTCGGGTTCGGCCGGTCGCTGTTCGTCGGCACCCCGACGCCCGACGGCACGCCCGGCGAGGACCGCTTCGGGCTGGCGGATCGCCTCCCCGGCGGCCTGGTGGAGCTGCCGCACTTCGCGGCCGACGACCTCGACCCGGCCCGCAGCGACGGCGACCTCGTCGTGCAGGCCTGCGCGGACGACCCGCAGATCGCCGTGCACGCCATCCGGAACCTCTCGCGCGCCGCGTTCGGCAGCGCGACGATCCGCTGGACGCAGCTCGGGTACGGCCGGACGTCGTCGACGAGCACGTCGCAGCGCACGCCCCGCAACTTGTTCGGGTTCAAGGACGGCACGGCCAACGTGAAGGCCGAGGAGACGAAGGCGCTCGACGAGCACGTCTGGGTCCCGGCGGACGCGGCGGACGCCGACGGCACCGACTCGGCGTGGCTCACCGGGGGCTCGTACCTGGTCGCGCGGCGGATCCGCATGCGGATCGAGACGTGGGACCGGACGTCGCTGGGCGAGCAGGAGGCGCTCGTCGGCCGCACCAAGGGCGAGGGCGCTCCGCTGTCAGGCGGCACCGAGTTCACGGAGCCCGACTTCAGCCGTGAGGGCAAGGGCGGGGCGCCGCTCATCGCGGTCGACTCGCACGTCCGGCTGGCCCACCCGGACTTCAACGACGGCGTCCGCCTGCTGCGCCGCGGGTACAACTTCACCGACGGCAACGACGCCCTGGGGCGGCTCGACGCGGGGCTGTTCTTCCTCGCGTTCGTCCGCGACCCCCGCACGCACTTCATCCCCATGCAGACGGCGCTGTCCAGCAACGACGCTCTCATGGAGTACCTCACGCACACCGCCTCGGGCCTGTACGCCGTCCCGCCGGGGATCCCCGACGGTGCGCTGGTCACGGGCCCGGACGGCACGCCGACGACCACGGACGACAGCCCGTTCGTGGGGCAGCAGCTGTTCGCCTGACGGCCGGGGTAATCTGCCGCGCGTGACGACGACGCCCGACGAGACCCCCGCCCGGACGCCGCCCGACGCCGGCACACCGACGCGCGTGTGGCTCGTCGCGCTGCTCACGGTCATGTGCCTCGAGATGGTGCGCGCCAGCGGTCCGCTGCTCGACCGCGCGTTCGCCGCCGGCACCGTGAACGCCGCCGCGGCGGCATTGGGCACCTACGCGGGAGCGGGGCTCGTCGCCGCCGTGATCCTCCTGGTCGTCGGGCGCACGTCCGGCACCCCCGACGCCCGCACGCTGCTGCTGGGTGCCACCGTGCTGGCCGTGCTCCGCGTCGTGGTCCAGGCGCTGTCCGGGTTGCCGCTCGACGTCGTCGGGCTGGTCACCGTCGCGGTGGCCGTCGGCGTGCTCACTCTGGCGGTGGCGTTCGTCGCGGGGCGCCCGGCGGGCGGTCGGCAGGCGGCGACGGGGCTCGTGATCGGCTGCGGCCTGTCGGTCGGCCTGCAGCTGGTGCTCGGCACCTGGGACGCCGTGTGGCGCGACAGCTGGACCGGCTGGGTGGTGGCGGTGGTGCTCGCGCTCGCCGTCGTCGGCACGGCGCGCGGCCTGGTCGCGTTCACCACCCCCGACGAGCAGGCCACCGGTCGTCCGCGCCGGCTCTGGGCCCTCGGGCTGTTCCTCGCACTGGCGGCCATGATCGTCGCCAACCCCGCGTTCGTCGCGTCGCAGTCGGGCGTCGCCCTCGGGTGGGCCGGCCTCGTGGTCGTCGTCGCGAACGCGCTGGGCGCCTGGTCCCTGCTCCGGGCCGACCCCTGGTCCGCGGGCGTGCGCGTGGGCGCCGCCGTGCTGCTCGTCGCCGGCGTCGCGTGCGCCCTGTGGCTGACGGGGATCGCCGCGCTGGTCGCCGTGGTCGTGCTGCAGCTCTGCGTCGGCATCGTCCTGTCGGCCGCGCTGAGCGCCCACCGACCCGCGCCGCGCGGGATCCCCCGGACGGGCGCCGCCACGGTCGTGGTCGGCCTCGGCACCATCGGCCCGCTCCTGCTCTACATGCTCGACTACGACGTCCCGCTGCCCGTCGACAACGTCTGGGTCGTCGTGCTGGCCGCGGTCGGCCTGGCGCTGTCGGGCCTGCGTCGACGCACCCCGGGCGCTGTCCCCGCCCTCACGAGCCCGGACCGGATGCCCGCCCGTTTGAGCTCGGTGCGGCTGCTGATCCTGCCCGCGATCGTGCTGGCGCTCCTGGGTCTCGTGCCGTCCACCACCAGCACGACCGGTGCGGACGTGCCCGCGCGGGCCGCCGACGACGAGATCACGCTCGTCGACTGGAACCTGCACTACGGCGTCTCCCCGCTCACCGCGGTGGACCTGGAGGGCATCGCGGCGACCATCGAGCAGCAGGATCCCGACGTCGTCACGCTGCAGGAGGTCGAGCGCGGCTGGGTGTTCGGCGGTGGCGCCGACATGGCGACGTGGCTGGCCCACCGGCTCGGCATGACCATCCACTTCGCGCCCGCGGCCGACCACCAGTTCGGCAACGCCGTGCTCGCCCGCTCCGCGCTGACCGATGCGGTCGTGCACCCGCTGCCGTACGGCGACGGGCCGCAGAGCCGGTCGGCGCTGAGCACCACGCTGACCACCGCGTCCGGCGCGGACGTGCGCGTGATCTCGATCCACACGCAGCACCGCGAGTCCAACACCCCCACCCGCCTCGAGCAGCTCGAGGCGCTGGCCGCGGCCGAGCCGCCGGCGCCGCCCGCGGTCCTGGCCGGTGACCTCAACTCCGAGCCGGGCTCGCCCGAGATCCAGCTGCTCGAGGCGGCGGGCTGGGTCCCTGCTGAGTCGGACCTGCTCACCTCGCCGTCCCTCGATCCCACGGTCAAGATCGACTGGGTGTTCGGCCAGGGCGTCACGTTCGGCCGCACGACCGCGCTGGTCGACGCCCCGCAGTCGGACCACGTCCCCCTGGTCACGCGGTTCGCCGTCGCCCCCTAGGCCGGGCCGGTCGACTCCCGGACCACGAGCTCGACCCCGAGGTGCACCGTGCCGTCCGGCATGCTCGCGCGCAGGTCCGCGCCGTCGATGAGCTCCAGCAGCAGGTCGGCGGCCGCCCGCCCTTTGCCCGCCGTGTCCTGCCGGATCGTCGACAGGCTCGGGCTGACGTAGCGCGCGATGTCGGCGTCGTCGAATCCCAGCACCGACACGTCCTGCGGGACCCGTCTGCCGGCCCGCGCGAGGCCCGCCTGGATCCCGGCGGCGAGCACGTCGGCGGTCGCGAACACGGCCGTCGCCGTCGGCTGGTCGCGTGCGATCCGCTCCCCCGCCGCGAGCCCGTCCTCGTAGGTGGTGTTGGCCGCGAGGAGCGTGACGTCCCCGTCGCGCAGCCCGCTCCGCAGGCCCTCCAGGCGTCCGGCGACCACCTGGCTCGCCGTGCCCACCGGCCCGCAGAACACGACCCGTCGGTGGCCCAGGGAGCGCAGGTGCTCGCCGGCGAGCCGGCCGCCGTCGACGTCGTCGGCCCGGACCGCGCCCGCGTGCCCGTCGCCCACGGAGGCGTCGACCACGATGGTCGGCACGTCGTCGGGCAGGGTGAGCGCCTGCAGCTCGTCGTCGGTGAAGCCCATGACCACGACCCCGTCGAGGTTCCAGCGCTGGATCGAGTCCTGCACCTCCCGCGCGCTCCGGACGCCGCGGATCATCAGGTGGTGGTCGCGCTCGCGCAGGGCGCCCTCGAGGGCACCGGCGACGCTGACGTCGTGCGGACCGCCGAGCAGGCTGCTGCCGTCGGCGCGCGCGGGCAGCAGGAGCCCGACGAGCCGGGTGCGCCGGGCGGCCAGGCTCTGGGCGGCCCCGCTGGGCACGTAGCCGCGCTCCTCGACGATCTTCTCGACGGCCGCGGCGGTGGCCGGCGACACGCGCCCGAGGTTCCCGTTGACCACGTTGGACACCGTCATGACCGAGACCCCGGCCTCGGCGGCGATGTCCTTGAGCGTGATGCGCGGCACCTGTGGGCCTCCCTCTCTTGACGCCGGATCCTATCCGCGTTTAGCGTTAAACGTATAGCGCTAAACCTCCGCGGACCACGACGTCCGCCCCACGACCCAGGAGCGACGATGACGTCTTTCCGCACGACCGCCGCGCTCGGCCTCGCCGTCGCGCTCGGTCTCGGCACGCTGGCCGCCTGCAGCACCGGCGACGAGCCCTCCGACCAGACGACCGACGGCACGGTGGCCATCCAGGTGGCCATGGACACCGGCCTGGACGCCGACGCGATCGCGGCGTTCGACGCCCGCATCGCGCAGTTCGAGGGCGCCAACCCCGACATCAGCGTCGAGCACGTGGAGTACACGTGGGACGCCACGACGTTCTCGGCCGGCCTCGCCGGCGGCACGCTGCCCGACGTGTTCCCGGTGCCGTTCACGGACGGTCGCGGCCTGATCGCCAACGGCCAGATCGCGGACGTCAGCGACCTCGTCGCCGAGCTGCCCTACGCCGACAAGTTCAACCCGAACGTCGCCCAGGCCGGCGAGGACGCCGACGGCAACATCTGGGCGGTGCCCATCGCGGCGTACAGCCAGGGCCTGCACTACAACCGCGACCTGTTCACGCAGGCCGGGCTCGACCCCGACGATCCGCCGACCACGTGGGCCGAGGTCCGCGCCGACGCCAAGAAGATCGCCGACGCCACCGGCCAGGCGGGTACGCGACCATGACGCAGAGCAACACCGGCGGCTGGATCCTCACCACGCTGGTGGACGCGATGGGCGGGTCGGTCGAGGACTTCGACGGCACGACGGCCACCGCGACCATCGACACCCCGGAGGTCCGCAAGGTCCTCGACTACCTGACGACGCTGCGCTGGACCGACAACTCGATGGGCGCGAACTTCCTCTACGACTGGGGCGGCATCAACCAGGCGTTCGCGTCGGGCCAGATCGGGATGTACGTCTCGGGCGGCGGCAACTACGGCAACCTGTTCACGCAGAACGCGCTCGACCCGTCGGTGTACAGCCTCACCGTCCTCCCGCTCGAGGGCACCGACGCCGGCGTGCTCGGCGGCGGGACGCTCGCGGCGGTCAACGCCAAGGCGTCCCCGGCCGAGCAGGCGGCGGCCGTGAAGTGGATCGACTTCTACTACATGCAGAAGCTCTTCGACCAGGACGCCGCGGTGCTCGACGCCACGACGTCCGCGGCCGCCGGCCAGCCCGTGGGCGCGCCGCAGCTGCCCGTCTTCGACCAGGCGACCTACGAGGAGCAGCAGTCCTGGATCAAGGACTACGTCAACGTGCCGCTCGACCAGATGACCGGGTACACCGACCACGTCTTCGAGCAGCCGCTGCTGGCCGAGCCCGCCCGCTCGACGCAGGACCTGTACGCCGCCCTCGACCCGGTGGTGCAGGCCGTGCTCACCGACCAGGACGCCGACGTCGACGCGCTGCTCGAGGCCGCGCAGACGCAGGTGCAGAGCCTGCTCGACCAGGGCTGACGCCCTCCAGACCGGTCCGGCCGTCCGGCGGGAATCACTCCCTCGCCGGACGGCCGGACCACTTCGTGTTGAACCGCGCACCACCCGAGAGGACCCTCGACCACATGACGCCCCGGCAGCCCCTGCCCTCCCGCCCCGTCGCCGACCCCGGCGCGACCGTGGTCGGACCGCACTTCCGGATCACGGTGCTGACCGACGGGCTCGTGCGGCTCGAGCACTCCCCCGACGGCGGGTTCGAGGACCGGGCGTCGACGTTCGCGCTGAACCGGGACCTGCCCGTGCCGTCCTTCCGGGTGGTCGGGACCGAGACCCACGTCGAGGTGCTCACCGAGCGGCTGCACCTCGTCTATGACCGCCGCCCGTTCAGCACCAGCGGCCTCAGCGTCTCGGTGCTCGGCGGGATCAGCTCGTACCACTCGGTGTGGCGCTACGGGTCCGACGAACCGGGGCTGGGCGGCACCGCGCGCACGCTCGACCTGGCGGACGGCGCCATCCCGCTGGAGCCCGGCGTCGTGTCGCGACAGGGGTTCGCGGTCCTGGACGACTCACGCTCGATGGTGTTCGACGACGAGGGCTGGGTGTCGCCGCGCGACGGCTCGCGGACCGACCTCTACGTGTTCGCGTACGGCCACGACTACCGCGCGGCCCTCGACGCCTTCTACGCCGTCTCGGGCCCCACGCCCCTGCTCCCCCGCTTCGCGCTGGGCAACTGGTGGAGCCGGTTCCACCGGTACACCGCCGACAGCTACTCGGCCCTGCTCGACCGGTTCGACGACGAGGGCCTGCCGTTCAGCGTCGCGGTCATCGACATGGACTGGCACGTCACCGACGTCGACCCCGCGCTCGGCAGCGGCTGGACCGGCTACACGTGGAACCGGTCGCTGTTCCCCGACCCCGCCAAGTTCCTCGCGTCCCTGCACGAGCGCGGCCTGCGCGTCACGCTCAACGTGCACCCGGCCGACGGCGTCCGCACCCACGAGGAGGCGTACCCGGCCATGGCCCGGGCGCTCGGCGTCACGTCCGGCGACCCGATCCCGTTCGACGTGACCGACCGCGCGTTCCTCGACGCCTACTTCGACGTGCTGCACCGCGGGCTCGAGGACGACGGCGTCGACTTCTGGTGGCTCGACTGGCAGTCCGGCCCGCACTCCCGCGTCGCGGGCATCGACCCCCTGTGGATGCTCAACCACTTCCACTTCCTGGACAGCGCGCGCGACGGCCGCCGGCCCCTGACGTTCTCGCGCTACGCCGGTCCCGGCAGCCACCGGTATCCGGTCGGGTTCAGCGGCGACACCGTGATCTCGTGGGCGTCCCTGGCGTTCCAGCCGTACTTCACCGCTACCGCGTCGAACATCGGCTACGGCTGGTGGAGCCACGACATCGGCGGCCACATGTTCGGCGGCAAGGACGACGAGCTGGCCACCCGCTGGCTGCAGCTCGGCGTCTTCTCGCCGATCCTGCGGCTGCACTCGGGCGCCAACCCGTTCACCGCGAAGGAGCCGTGGACGTTCTCCGCGGAAGCCCGCGAGGTGATGACGTCGCACCTGCGTCTGCGCCACCGGCTCGTGCCGTACCTGCACACCATGAACCACCGCGCCGCCGCGGGCCGGCCCCTGGTCGAGCCGCTCTACCACCGGTGGCCGGCCGCGCCCGAGGCCTACGACCAGCCGAACCAGTTCCTGTTCGGCACGTCCCTGGTCGTCGCGCCGCTGACCTCGCCGAGCGATCCCCGCACCCGGCTCGCCGCGGTCCGCGCCTGGCTTCCGGCCGGCATCTGGGTCGACGTGTTCACCGGCCTGGTCTACGACGGCGGCCGCGAGCTCCTGCTGCACCGCGACCTGTCGACCATCCCGGTCCTCGCGCCCGCCGGTGCGATCGTGCCGCTCGACGCGGCCGCCGTCCCCGGCAACGACCCCGTCAACCCCGTCGCGCTCGAGGTCCTCGTGGTCCCCGGCGCCGACGGCTCCTTCACGCTGGTCGAGGACGACGGGACCGCGTCCGGGGTGGCGACGACCCCGCTCGCGTTCTCGCAGGCCACGGGCAGCTTCACCGCGGGTCCGGCCGTCGGTGCGGTCGACTGTCTCCCCGCCGCCCGCACCTGGACGGTGACCTTCCTCGCCAGCGACGGCTCCCCCGCCGCCGCGGTCGACGGGCGGGCGGTGGCCGGTTCGCTGCGGCGCGCCGACGACCGCGTCTCCCTCACGGTCGAGGAGGTGCCGGTGGGCGCGACGCTCTCGGTCACGCTCGGCGAGGACCCTCAGCTCACGACGAACGACGTCGCCGGCCGCCTGTTCACCCTGCTGGACCGCGCGCAGATCAGCTACGACCTCAAGACGCGCATCCAGACGATCGCGACGTCCGACCATCCGCTGTCGGTCCGCATCAGCCACCTGCAGGCCCTCCAGCTGGACGAGGCGCTGTCGGCCGCCGTGAACGAGCTGCTCCTGGCCCGCCCCTGAGCGACGCCTCGGCAGCCTCCGACGTCCCCCACGGCGTGCTCGTCGCGCGAACCCGACATCAGTGCCGCGCGAACGGGTCCAGACGGCAGCCATGTCGGGTTCGGTCGGCGACGGCTCAGTTCGGTCGGCGACCCGGGTCTCGTCGCGAACCCGACATGAGTGCCGCGCGGACCGGTCCGCACGGCAGCCATGTCGGGTTCGGCGCGACGGATCCCCTCTGCGTCCAGGCCATGAGCGTCGCCATCCGACCGGATGACGCGGCTCATTGCCTGCACGTGCGCCTCAGATGAGGTGCTGCGCGAGGGTGCCGGCATCGTCGTCGAGCGTGGCCTCCGCCAGGGCACCGTTCACCAGGGCCAGCTGCGGCGGGACGTGGCCGATATCCAGGTCGTAGAGCACCGGGAGGCTCAGCGGGCCGAGGGTGTCGCGCAGGGCATCGAGCTGGGAGAAGCCGGGCGACCCCGGCGCCGACGTGCGGCCGACGAGCACGCCGTTCGCCCGGTCGAACCAGCCCGCGAGGCGCAGGTGGTGGAGCATGCGCGCGGCGGTGAACGCATCGACCTCCGCGACCTCCAGATAGACCAGCAGCCCCTCGGGCGCGTGCCGGTCCGCGAACCCCGCGACGTCGCCGAACGGCGAGCCGGGCAGCATCGAGATCGTCTCCAGGCAGCCGCCGATCAGCCGGCCGCGCAGGGTGCCGACCGCGTCGCCCAAGGTCCGCCATCGCGCCGGGACCGTGAGGCGCTGCTCCGTCGCGTCCGGCTGCGTCCGGAAGTCCGGCCACGACTCCTGCGCCCAGCGCGCAGCCCCCTGCGCGACCGTGCCACCCGGCGGCGCCGAGGCCAGGTCGAGCCAGTGCCGCAGCGGGTCGGGCACGACGAAGGGGGTGTCCATGAGCGCCGGACCGTGCAGCGTCGCCGTCCCGGTCACCAGCGTGATCGGGAGCAGCAGGGTGCTGATGTCCGAGTAGCCGACCATCCAGGTCGGGGCGGACCGGCCGATCGCGTCGAAGTCCAGCAGCGGCAGCAGGTCGATGGCGAGCTCCCCGCCCCATGGCGGCACGACCGCGCGGATCCGCGCGTCGGTGAGCATCCCCATCAGCTCGGCCGCCCGCTCTGCCGCCGGCGCGCTCGTCGGGCCCGTCCCGTCCATGCAGCGCCCGACCTCCACCTCGAACCCGCGCCGGCGCAGGTCCTCGACGCAGAAGTCGAGCCGCGGGCGCAGGTCGTCGGACACGCCCGCGGACGGCGACGTCACTCCGATGACGTCGCCGGGCTGCAGCGGAGCGGGGTAGCGCATCGATGGGGTCCTCTCCGAAATCGCCGACCAAGCCATCGGCGTCGTGAACCGACCGTATGGCGACGCTCATGGCTTGGTCGACGGGAACCGCCGCGACTCCGACGTGCGCTCCGCTCCGGATCAGTTCCTGTTCTGGTAGTCGGACCGACCCTGCGCTCCACTGCGGGCGGGGGCTGCTTCGCGCGCCCCCACCCTCCGCGGCGCTCCGGGTCAGTCCTCGGAGCGGTGGTGGAGGATGCGGGCCACCTCGGCGATCGTGCCCGACATCGACGGGTACACCGTCGCGGTCTCGGCGAGCTGGTCCGTGGTGAGGCGGTGGGTCACGGCGAGGGTCAGCGGGTAGATCGACTCGCTCGCGCGGGGGCCGACGACGACCGCGCCGAGCACGGTGCCGCTGCCCGCGTGCGCGAAGATCTTGATGAACCCGTCGCGGACGCCGAGCATCTTGGCCCGGGGGTTGCGGGCGAGCGGCAGCATGCTGACGGAGTACTTCACGCTCTGCGCGTGCAGCTGCGCCTCGGACCACCCGACGGTCGCGATCTCGGGCGACGTGAAGATGTTCGCCGAGACGCCGCGCAGCGACAGGGGCTTCACGGCGTCGCCGAGCGCGTGCGCCATGGCGAGCCGGCCCTGCATGGCGGCGACCGACGCGAGCGGCAGCACGCCCGTCACGTCACCGGCCGCGTAGACGCCGCGGACGTTGGTCCGAGACACCTTGTCCACCTCGATGTGCCCGGACGGCGCGAGCCGGACGCCGGCCTCCTCGAGCCCCAGGCCCGCCGTGGTCGGGATCGAGCCGACCGCGAAGAGCACGTGCGACCCCTCGAGCACGCGGCCGTCGGACAGGGTCACCTCGACGCCGTCGGCGGTCCGCCGGGCGCCGGACGCGCGCGACTGCGACAGGACGGTCATGCCGCGGGTCTTGAACACGTCCTCGAGCAGCTGGGCGGCGTCGGCGTCCTCGCCGGGCAGCACCCGGTCGCGGCTGGACACGAGCGTGACGTCGGCGCCGAGCGACGTGTACGCGCCGGCGAACTCGGCGCCGGTGACGCCCGACCCGACGACGATGAGCTTGGTGGGCAGCGCGGGCAGGTCGTACAGCTGCGTCCAGGTCAGGATGCGCTCGCCGTCGGGCCGCGCCTCCGGGAGCTTGCGGGGGGTCGCGCCGGTCGCGACGAGGACGACGTCCGCGTCGAGCGTGAGGTCGTCGGCGCCCTCGGGCGTGGTCACGACGACCGTCGAGGGTCCCTCGAGGTGGCCGTGGCCGAGCACGATCCGGACGCCCTCGCGCTCGAGACGGGCGCGGATGTCGGCGGACTGCGCGGCCGCGAGCGCCTTGACGCGCGTGTTGACCGCCGCGAGGTCGATCCGGTGCCGCAGCTCCTCGAGGGTGCCCCCGACCGCGGCGGACAGCGGCGTGCCGTCGAGCCGGATGCCCAGCTCGGGGGCGCGGTCGGCGATGGTCATCCACTCCGCCGTGGCGATGAGGGTCTTCGACGGAACGACGTCGGTCAGCACCGCGGCGCCGCCCATGCCGGCGGACTCCACCACCGTGACGTCGGCGCCGAGCCGGCGGCCGACTAGTGCGGCCTCGTACCCGCCCGGCCCACCGCCGACGATGACGACGCGGGGGGCGGGCGATGACGGCGCGGGTGTGCTCACGAGCACCCATTCTGCCGGTCCGGGGCCGCGCGGCGAGGGGGACGGCGGGCATTAGCCTCGGACCATGAGCGACGTCACACCAGCCCTGGACCTCGACGACCCCGCGACCGACCCGTTCGACGTCGCGCGCGAGGCCGCCGCCTTCCTCGCGCAGGCCACCGGCGTGGCCCACCACGACGTGCTGCTGGTGCTCGGTTCCGGCTGGGGCGGCGCCGCCGATCTGCTGGGCGAGACGGTCGCGGAGGTGCCCAGCCACGAGATCCCCGGCTTCTCGGCCCCCGCGGTGGCCGGCCACGGCGCGACCACCCGGTCCATCCGGATCGAGGGCACCGACCGGCACGCGCTCGTGCTGGGCTCGCGGACCCACCTGTACGAGGGCCGCGGCGTCCGCCGGGTCGTGCACGGCGTCCGCACCGCGGCCGCGGCCGGCGCGTCGACGGTCGTCCTCACCAACGGCTGCGGCGGCCTCAACCCCGCGTGGAAGCCGGGGACGCCGGTCCTCATCCGCGACCACATCAACCTCACGGCCACGTCCCCGCTCGAGGGTGCGACGTTCGTCGACCTCACCGACCTCTACTCGTCGCGCCTGCGTGCGGTGGCCCGCGAGATCGACCCGACCCTCGACGACGGCGTCTACGTGCAGTTCCCCGGACCGCACTACGAGACGCCCGCCGAGGTGAAGATGGCCGGCGTCCTGGGCGGCGACCTGGTCGGCATGTCGACCACGCTCGAGGCCATCGCCGCCCGGCACGCCGGGCTGGAGGTGCTGGGCATCTCGCTGATGACGAACCTCGGCGCGGGGATCTCGCCCGTGCCGCTCTCCCACGCCGAGGTGCTCGAGGCGGGCGTCGCCGCGGGGCCCCGGATCAGCGCGCTCCTGGCACAGATCGTCCGCCGGCTCTAGAGGAGCGCCCGAGCTTGTTGCTGAGTACGTTGGCCCCATGACCGGCGACGACGCGTGGGCAGGCCTCGAGGCGCGGGTGCAGACCTGGATCGACGACGACCCCGATCCCCAGACGGCCGACGAGCTGCGGCAGCTGCTCGACCTCGCGCGGGCCGAACCGCCGCGGATCGCGCAGGGCCGCGAGCCCGACCCGACCCAGCAGCAGGAGCTCGACGCCCGCTCCGCCGCGCAGGCGGAGCTCGCCGACCGCTTCAGCGGGCTGCTCCAGTTCGGCACCGCGGGTCTGCGCGGGCGGCTGGGCGGCGGCCCGCACCGGATGAACCGCGCGGTCGTCATCCGCGCCGCCTCCGGGCTGGCCGACTACCTGCTGGGCGAGCTCGACGGCGTGCACCCCGCGCCCCGCGTGGTCATCGGGTACGACGCCCGGCACAAGTCCGTGGACTTCGCGCGCGACTCCGCGGCGGTGCTCACGGCGGTCGGCATCGAGGTGCTGGTCCTGCCGTCGGCGCTCCCCACGCCCGTGCTGGCCTTCGCGGTCCGGCACCTGGACGCGGACGCCGGGATCATGGTGACGGCGTCGCACAACCCGCCGCAGGACAACGGCTACAAGGTCTACCTCGGCGGACGGGTGGTCACCGACTCCGGCCAGGGCGCGCAGATCGTGCCGCCGGCCGACGCGGCCATCGCCGCCGAGATCGCGCACGTCCCCTCGGTCGCCTCCGTCCCGCGTGCGGCGAGCGGCTGGACGGTCCTCGGGCCGGAGGTGCTCGACGCCTACGTCCGCAGCGTCGTGGCCCTCGCGCCGACCGACGACGCGACGCGCGCGGCCGCCAAGCGCCTGCGCATCGTGCTCACCCCGCTGCACGGCGTGGGCGGCGACGTCGCGCTGCGGGTGCTCAACGAGGCCGGGTTCACCGACGTGCTGGTGGTGCCGGAGCAGGCGGAGCCGGACGGCGACTTCCCGAGCATCGCGTTCCCCAACCCCGAGGAGCCGGGCGCGATCGACCTGGCCATCGGCCTGGCCAGCGACGAGCGCGCCGACCTGGTGATCGCGCTCGACCCCGACGCCGACCGCTGCGGCGTCGGCGCGCAGGACCTGCGGCACCGGTCCTTCCGCGGGCCGGACACCGCCGAGGCCGAGGGCTGGCGGATCCTGCACGGCGACGAGACCGGGGCGCTGCTGGGCGCCACCCTCGCGTCCTCCGGCGGCAACCCGAACGGGTCGTACTTCGCGAGCTCGATCGTCTCGTCGCGCCTGCTGGGCAAGATCGCGAGCGCCGCGGGCTACGGCTACGCGCAGACGCTCACCGGGTTCAAGTGGATCTCGCGGGTCGACGGCCTGGTGTTCGGCTACGAGGAGGCGCTCGGCTACTGCGTCGACCCGGCGCACGTGCGCGACAAGGACGGCATCTCGGCCGCGCTGCTCGTCGCGGGCCTGGCCGCCCGGCTCAAGGCGGAGGGCCGCACGGTGGTCGACGCCCTCGACGACCTGGCGCGCGCGCACGGCCTGCACCTGACCGACCAGGTCTCGGCCCGGTTCGTGGACCTCGCGCAGATCGGCGAGACGGTGCACCGCGTGCGCAACCGCCCGCCGTCGACCCTCGGCGGGTCCCGCGTGACGGAGGTGGTCGACCTCGCCTCCGGCACCGATGCCGACCGCGGCGGCCTGCCCCCCACCGAGGGCCTGCGTCTGCTGACGGACGACGGTACCCGCGTGATCGTGCGGCCGAGCGGCACGGAGCCCAAGGTCAAGTGCTACCTGGAGGTCGTGGTGCCCGTGGCTGCCACGGCTGACCACAAGGCGGTCGGCCGCGCCCGGTCGCAGGCGCGCGCGCGGCTCGACGCGGTCGCGGGCGACGTGCGCGCGGCCCTGGGGATCTAGCGCGTCCGCGAGCAGGTCACGGCCGGCACCTGCTGCCCGGCGTCGCCAGGCGCCGTCCCCTGGAACCCGAAGGTCGCGGTGTCGCGCTCCTTCAGGCTGCCGTTGTAGGTCATGTTCTCGGCGGTGACCTGCGCGCCGCTGGTGCCCAGGCGCGCGTTCCACACGTTCGCGATCTGCTCGCCCGGGGGCATCGTCCACGTGACGGCCCAGCCCTCCACCCCGGTGCTGCCCGCGGTGACGACGACCTGGCCCTGGAACCAGTTCTGCCCGTCCGACGTCCAGTGGTTGGTGACCGTGTAGACGGCCGTGCAGGCGCTCGCGGGCATCGGCTCGGGGGGCGCGACGCCGCCCTCGGTGGGGCTCGGGCTCGACGGCGCGGGAGCGGGCGTCGACTGCGGTCGCGGCGTCCTCGTCGGCGAGGGCGTCGGCACGGGAGCCACCGGCGGCGTCGACGGTGCGGGTTCCGCGGTCGGCGCCGGAGCGGGGACCCCGCTGAGCGCGAGCTCGTCGGGTCCGAAGGGCGTCGGGGCGACGTTGACGTCGGGTGTCGCCGGCCGGCCGTCGCAGGTGCGTGCCGGGTCGAAGGTGGCGTACCCGCCCGAGAGGCAGGTGAAGCCGACGACCGCGTCCCCGCCGACGACGACGGTCCCGCCCAGCCGGGCGCCGGAGCGGACGAGCGCGACGTCGCGCACGACCGCGTCGCCCTCGACGACCGCTCCGGCCTCGACCCAGGCCCGTCCCTCGATGCGCGCGCGGTCGCGCACCTGCGCGTCGCCGCGCACGACGGCGTCCGGGCCGACGAACGCCGTCGCGTCGACGGTCGCGTCGTCGTCCACCCAGCCGCCCCCGTTCGGGTGCCGGTGGCCGCCCGTCGCGGGCGGCTGGGACGTGTCGTCCGCGACGGTCGCACCCGACAGCCGGAACTCGTAGGGGTACCGGGTCACGTCGCCGTACCCGTCGGCCGCGGCGTGCGGCTGGTTCTCGGTGGGCGTCCCCGCGACGACGAGGTACAGCTCCTGCTCCCCCGCCCGCAGGGGGAGCTGGACCTCCTGGTCGAGGCTCTCGGTCACCGGGCTGTACCGGGGCGTCCCGCCGCGCAGCGCGACGAACCCGAAGCTCAGGCCCGCGCCGGCGGCGGCGTCGCCGTGCCCGCGCAGGCGCAGGTGGATCTCCGTGGCTCCCGGGTCGGGGGTCAGCCGCACGAGGGTGTAGCCGTAGTCGGCGGGCGCGAACGCGCCGAGCACGCGGTAGTGCCCGGGGTCGCCCTCCACGCTCTCGACGGGCGTGGTCCGGTCCGCCAGCAGCACCGGGTCCAGCTTCCCGACCGCCGCGGCGATCGCGCTGCGGTCGCTGAAGTCCCACGTGACCGTGCGCAGGGCGTACTCCGCGACCCGGCGGTTGAGGTCCGCCTGCGACAGCCCGGTGAGCCGCTTGTACGCGCCGAGGGGGTCCTCGCCGGCGCGCGCGTCCCGCCAGAGCTCGCCGAGCAGCTGCTCGCCGTCGCGCTCGGCCAGGTACTGCAGCAGGAGCCAGCTGCCGTCGCCCAGCCGCGGGCTCGACCAGTGCAGCTGGGGGCTGCGCACGAGGTCGGCGGTGTCGCCGATCCCACCGGGGGCCGCCACGGTGGCGAGGTAGGCGGCGCTGGCGGACCAGAACGTGCCGGCGTCGTCGGCCGCGAAACCGCGGCCCGGTGCGTCGAGCGCCGCGAAGCCCTGCACGACCTCGGCGAACCCGCGTGCCAGCTCCCACGACGGGTCGAACTCGGAGCCGCCAACCGGTGCCGCACCCGTGGTCGCGGTCGCGGACTCGTGCCCACGGGCGGTCAGCGCGGAGACCTCCACGCGCAGGAGACCCACGCCGTCGACCACGCTGCCGGTCGCGCCGCGCGCCTGCGCGGACAGGCCGCCCACCGCGGGGACCACGACCTCGCTCGTCGACGAGCCCGGGCCGTCCGACCAGGTCCCGTCGACCACGACGACGACCTTGTGGCGGGCGACGGACCCGTCCGGCTCGGCGACCCCGAGGTCGTGCACGTCGAGGGCGTACAGGGCGTCGAGCTGCGCGACGGCGCGGTCCGCGTCGAACCGGAGCGCGACGGGGGCGGCGGACGGGTGCGCGCCGGCGAGGTCGCCCCAGGCAAGCACGACGTCGCGGCCCTCGCGCACGTGAGCACGCTTCCACGACTCCGTCCACGCCGCCGGCACCACGAGCGACTTGGTCGGGCGCAGGTGGATCACCCCCGCGAGCCCCAGGACGACGGCCAGGGCGATCACGAGCGCGACGGCGAGCGTCGCGCCGCGTCCCCATCGACCCATGCCGTGCCTGTCCCCTCGCCGTGACCACGAACGGCCGCCCCACTGTCTCCGACGGCCTGCGGCGAGTCAATCGGGGGCACAACCACCGAACGGGTGATTCTCCGTCGTGCTCATATGAGCAGAGATCGCTACGAGTGTTGCCGATGCCGGATCGGGTGCCTACTGTGGAGGGGTGATCGAGTCGGACGAGCTGCTGTCCATCCGCGCAGCCGAGCTGTACTACGAGGACGACAAGACGCAGGACGAGATCGGGTCGATCCTGCGGCTCACGCGCTGGAAGGTCGGACGCCTGCTCGCGCAGGCCAAGGCCGACGGCTTCATCCGGATCGAGATCGTCCACCCGCGCGCGCGGCGGCTGCCGATCGAGCGTCGGCTGCGCGAGACGTGGGGGCTGACCGACGCGATCGTCGTCTCGACGGCGGGTGTCGACGACCAGGACGACGTCCAGTCGCGCGTCGCGCAGGCCGCCGCGGACTACCTCACCACCCTGCGGCCCGTCCCCCGCACGCTGGGCATCAGCTGGGGCCGGACGCTGCACGAGATCTCGATGCACCTCGACGACGGCTGGGCGCACGGCGTCGACGTCGTGCAGATCAACGGCGGCGTGAGCCTCACCCGGCGGGCCGGCACGGCGGCGACCACCGCCGTCACCATCGCGCAGAAGGGGCGGGGACAGGCGGCGCTGCTGCCCAGCCCGGCCATCCTCGAGCGCCTCGAGACCAAGCGGGCCATCGAGTCGGACCGCGCGGTCGCGGCCGTTCTCGGTCTCGCCTCGACCGCCGACGCCTACCTGTTCAGCGCGGGACCGGCGGACGCCACCTCGGTGCTGGTCGACAGCGGCTACCTCACGGCCGACGAGGTGGCCGCGCTCGTGCGCCGGGGGGCCGTCGGCGACGTCGTCGGCAGGTACATCGACGCCGCCGGTGGCATCGTCGATCCCGAGCTCGACCAGCGGACCGTCGGCCTGCCGCTCGAGCGCCTGCGCGCGGCGAGCCCGAGCATCGCCGTCATCTCCGGACCGACCAAGCACGCCGTCGCCCGGGCCGTGGTCTCCAGCGGCCTCTGCACGGTCCTCGTCACCGACGAGGAGACCGCCACGACTCTCATCGACACGCACGCGGACCACGAAGGACAGCGAGGCACAGCATGACAGGCACCCAGATCGCCCACGCCGACCGCGCGCTCGCGCTGCTCGGCGGCGAGGCGAACGACGCCAACCTGCGGCGCTACCTGCACGGCATCCCGGGGGTCGACGCCGTCGGGCTCGAGCAGCGGGCCGCCGGGCTGGGCACGCGCTCCATCAAGACCACGTCGAAGGCGTGGGCGCTGGACCGGACCATCGGCCTCATCGACCTCACCACCCTCGAGGGCGCGGACACGCCCGGGAAGGTGCGCTCCCTCGTCGCGAAGGCCGTGACCCCCGACCCCGCGGACCCGACCTGCCCGCGCGTCGCCGCGGTCTGCGTGTACGGCGACATGGTCCCGCACGCGGTGCAGGCGCTCGGCGCCTCGCACGGCGACCCGGACCAGGGCGGCATCGCCGTGGCTGCGGTCGCGACGGCGTTCCCCAGCGGCCGCGCCTCGCGGTCGATCAAGCTCGAGGACACGGCCGACGCCGTCGCCGCGGGTGCCGACGAGATCGACATGGTCATCGACCGCGGCGCGTTCCTCGCGGGTCGGTACGGCCAGGTGTACGACGAGATCGTCGCGGTGAAGGAGGCCTGCCGCCGCACCGACGGCACGTTCGCCCACCTCAAGGTCATCCTCGAGACCGGCGAGCTCACCACCTACGACAACGTGCGCCGGGCGTCCTGGCTCGCGATCCTCGCCGGCGGCGACTTCATCAAGACGTCGACGGGCAAGGTCGCGCCGGCCGCGACGCTGCCGGTCACGCTTCTCATGCTCGAGGTCGTCCGCGACTGGTACCGGCTCAGCGGCGACAAGGTGGGCGTGAAGCCGGCCGGCGGCATCCGGGCGTCGAAGGACGCGATCAAGTACCTGGTGACGGTCGCCGAGACGGTCGGCGAGGAGTGGCTGACGCCGCACCTGTTCCGGTTCGGAGCCTCGAGCCTGCTCAACGACGTGCTGCTGCAGCGCCAGAAGATGACGACGGGCCACTACTCCGGTCCCGACTACGTGACGATCGACTGAGGGGCCCTTCCATGTCATTCCTCGAGTACGCCCCGGCGCCCGAGTCGCAGGCGATCCTGAACCTGCGCAGCGAGTACGGCCTGTTCATCGGCGGCGAGTTCCGGTCGGGGGGCGGACAGCCGTTCTCCTCGATCTCCCCCGCCACCGAGAAGCACCTCGCGACGATCGCGACCGCCGACGAGGCCGACGTGGACGCCGCGGTGGCGGCCGCCCGGCGCGCCTACGACAAGGTCTGGTCGCGGATGTCCGGCGCCGACCGCGGCAAGTACCTCTTCCGGATCGCCCGCCTGCTGCAGGAGCGCGCCCGCGAGCTGGCCGTGGCCGAGAGCCTCGACAACGGCAAGCCGATCAAGGAGTCCCGCGACGTCGACGTCCCGCTGGTCGCCGCGTGGTTCTTCTACTACGCCGGCTGGGCGGACAAGCTCGACCACGTGGGCCTCGGCTCCTCCCCCGCGCCGCTCGGCGTCGCCGCGCAGGTCATCCCGTGGAACTTCCCGCTGCTCATGCTGGCGTGGAAGATCGCGCCGGCCCTCGCTGCGGGCAACACGGTCGTGCTCAAGCCTGCCGAGACGACGTCGCTGACCGCCCTCCTGTTCGCGGAGATCGTGCAGCAGGCCGACCTGCCGCCCGGCGTCGTCAACATCGTCACCGGCGCGGGCGAGACCGGCGCGGCGCTCGTGGGCCACGGCGACGTCGACAAGGTGGCGTTCACCGGGTCGACGTCCGTGGGCCGGGCGATCGCCAAGCAGGTGGCCGGGACGCGCAAGAAGCTCACCCTCGAGCTGGGCGGCAAGGCGGCGAACATCGTGTTCGACGACGCCCCCATCGACCAGGCCATCGAGGGCATCGTCAACGGGATCTTCTTCAACCAGGGGCACGTCTGCTGCGCCGGCAGCCGCCTGCTGGTGCAGGAGTCGATCCACGACGAGGTGGTCGACCGGCTCAAGAACCGGCTGTCGACCCTGCGCCTGGGCGACCCGCTCGACAAGAACACCGACATCGGCGCCATCAACAGCGCCGAGCAGCTGCAGCGGATCCGGGAGCTCAGCGACATCGGCGAGGCCGAGGGCGCCGACCGCTGGACCGCGGCGTGCACCATCCCGGAGAACGGGTTCTGGTACGCGCCGACCATCTTCACCAACGTGTCCACCAGCCACCGGATCGCCCGCGAGGAGATCTTCGGGCCCGTGCTGAGCGTGCTCACGTTCCGCACGCCGGCCGAGGCGATCGCCAAGGCCAACAACACGCCGTACGGCCTGTCCGCCGGCATCTGGACCGACAAGGGCAGCCGCATCCTCGCGGTCGCGGACAAGCTCCGGGCCGGCGTGGTGTGGGCCAACACGTTCAACCGGTTCGACCCGTCCAGCCCCTTCGGCGGCTACAAGGAGTCCGGGTACGGCCGCGAGGGCGGCCGGCACGGCATCGCCGCGTACCTCAAGAACGGAGCCGCCAAGTGAGCCGCCTGGCCGTGCCCAAGACGTACAAGCTCTACATCGGCGGGGCCTTCCCCCGCAGCGAGTCGGGCCGCACGTACGAGATCGTCGGCGCCAAGGGCGCCTTCCTGGCCAACGCCGCGAAGGCGTCCCGCAAGGACGCGCGCGACGCGGTCGTCGCCGCGCGCGCTGCCGTCGGCGGCTGGTCCGGCGCCACCGCGTACAACCGCGGCCAGGTGCTCTACCGGGTCGCGGAGATCCTCGAGGGGCGCCGGGCGCAGTTCGTCGCCGAGATCGTCGACGCCGAGGGCGTGTCCACGTCCGCCGCCACCGCGCAGGTCGACGCGGCCATCGACCGCTGGGTCTGGTACGCGGGCTGGTGCGACAAGTACGCGCAGGTGGCCGGCAACGCCAACCCCGTGGCGGGTCCGTACTTCAACATCTCGGTGCCGGAGCCCACGGGCGTCGTGGCGATCGTCGCCCCGCAGGACTCGTCGCTGCTCGGCCTGGTGTCAGCGGTCGCCCCGGCGCTCGTCGGCGGCAACACGGTCGTCGTCGTGGCCAGCGAGCGCCTGCCGCTGTCGGCGATCAGCCTGGCCGAGGTGCTGGCGACGAGCGACGTGCCCAAGGGCGTCGTCAACGTGCTCACCGGCTCGGCCGCGGAGATCGCGCCGTGGCTGGCCAGCCACGCCGACGTCAACGCGCTCGACCTGGTGGGCGCCGGCGACCTCGAGTGGATCGACCTGCAGATCGCGGCCGCGGACACGCTCAAGCGCGTGCTCCCGCCGGAGAACGGGCCGGACGCCGCGGCGCCGTCGCTGGACCGGATCATCGCCTTCTCCGAGACGAAGACGGTGTGGCACACGAAGGGCCTGATCTAGCGGCTCAGGCGCGGTGCCGGCTGCCCCGCGCGCTCGCATAGGCGGGCAGCAGCACCTGCTCGATGAGCGCCAGCCGCTCGTCGTGGTGCAGGAACGTGTGCTGGGCGGCGGTCACGGCGACGTCGCGCAGGTCGTCGAGCGTCCAGCCGGCCTCCTGGACCAGCAGCGTCAGCTCGCGGGTCAGCGACGTGCCGGACTGCAGCCGGTTGTCGGTGTTCACCGTCACCGCGAAGCCGAGCTCCTTGAGCTTGGTGATCGGGTGCGCGGCGACCGACTCGGCGGCGCCGGTCTGCACGTTGGAGGACGGGCAGAGCTCGAGCGGGATGCGGCGGTCGCGGACCCAGTGGGCGAGCCGGCCGAGCTTGTCGCCCAGCTCGTCGGCCGTCACGTCGTCGATGAGGCGGACACCGTGCCCGATGCGGCTCGCGTGGGCCACGTGCAGGGCCTCGGCGATCGACTCCAGGCCGGCCGCCTCGCCGGCGTGCACGGTGGCCGGGAAGTCGGCGGTCTCCAGCGTGGCGAACGCGGTGGCCTGACGCGACGGCGGGAACCCGATCTCCGCGCCGGCGATGTCGAAGCCGACCACCCCGTTGTCCCGGTTCTCGAGGGCCAGGGCGGCGATCTCGTCGCCACGGTCGGCGTGCCGCATCGCCGTGATGAGGGTGCCGATCCGGATGCTCCGGCCCTGGGCCGCGGCCTCGGCGATGCCCTCCGCGAAGCCGGCCTGCACGGCGTCGACCACCTGCTGCAGGCTCAGCCCCTTGCTGAGGTGCTGCTCGGGCGCGTAGCGCTGCTCGGCGTAGACGACGCCGTCGGCCGCGAGGTCGAGCACCGACTCGCGCGCCACCCGCCGCAGGCCGTCCTCCGTCTGCATGACGGCGACCGTGTGGTCGAAGGTCTCCAGGTAGCGCACCAGCGTCCCGGAGCTCGCGGCCTCGACGAACCAGCGACCCAGCTCGTCGGCGTCCGTGGACGGCAGCTCGTAGCCGATCTCGGCGGCCAGCTCGATGATCGTCGCCGGGCGCAGGCCACCGTCGAGGTGGTCGTGCAGGACGACCTTGGGCAGACCGGGGATCAGGGCGACGAGCGACGCGACCGCGTCGGTGACCTCGGGCGCGTCGGGGGTCACGGGCGTGTCGGGGAGGGACGTCATGCGCTCACCGTAGCGGGACGAACCGCCCGGGGCCCGCGTCAGCCGTCTGCCCCGTCGTCCTCCTCCGGCACCTCGGAGTCCTGCTCGACCACGTCGGCCTCGTCCGCGCGGCCGTCCTGGTCAGCGCGCGGGAAGTCCGGTTCGTACTCCTCGGGGTCCACGCCGGAGTCGTCGGCGTCGCCGAGCCGCCGAGGCTGGTGCGGGTCGACCGGAGCCAGCCCGGAGTCCCGCCACGCGTCGTTACCGGGCACGGTGCTCATCGCTCCATCGTGCCCCCGCCGACGCGCGGCCGCGAGGGGTCAGGCGTCGATGCGGTCGATCACCAGGGGGCGGTGCGGCACGGCCGTGCCGGCGGGCGCGACGACGACCGCGCCGTCGAGCGCCTCGCGCGCGCGACCGAACCGCTCCGGCGTGTCGGTGTGCAGCGTCATGAGCGGCTGACCGGCACGCACCGTGTCGCCGGGCTTCGCGTGCAGCTCGACGCCGGCGCCGGCCTGCACCGGGTCCTCCTTGCGTGCACGGCCGGCCCCGAGCCGCCACGCGGCGATGCCGACCGCGTACGCGTCCAGCTCGGTGAGCACGCCGTCGGCGTCGGCGAGGACCTGCTCCGTCTCGCGGGCGACCGGCAGCGTCGCGTCGGGGTCCCCGCCCTGGGCAGCGATCATCCGCTTCCACGCGTCCATGGCCCGCCCGTCCCGCAGGGCCGCCTCGACGTCGTCGGCCGGCCGACCGGCCGCCGCCAGCATCTCGCGCGCCAGCGCCACCGTGAGCTCCACGACGTCGGCCGGTCCGCCGCCGGCGAGCACCTCGACCGACTCGCGGACCTCCAGCGCATTGCCCGCGGTGAGACCGAGCGGCGTGGACATGTCCGTGAGCAGCGCGACCGTCCGCACGCCCGCGTCGGTGCCCAGCGCGACCATCGTGCGAGCCAGCTCACGCGCGCGGTCCACGTCCTTCATGAACGCGCCGGACCCCACCTTGACGTCGAGCACCAGCGCGCCCGTGCCCTCGGCGATCTTCTTGCTCATGATCGAGCTGGCGATCAGCGGGATGGCCTCGACGGTGCCGGTGACGTCGCGCAGGGCGTAGAGCTTGCGGTCGGCGGGGGCCAGCCCCGAGCCCGCCTGGCAGATGACCGCGCCGACGTCGTCGAGCTGGGCCATCATCTCGTCGTTGCTCAGCGCGGCCCGCCAGCCGGGGATCGACTCGAGCTTGTCCAGGGTGCCGCCCGTGTGGCCCAGGCCGCGCCCGGACAGCTGCGGCACCGCGACGCCGAACACGGCGACCAGCGGGGCGAGGGGCAGCGTGATCTTGTCGCCCACGCCGCCGGTCGAGTGCTTGTCGGCGGTCGGCCGGGAGAGGCCGGAGAAGTCCATCCGCTCGCCGCTGGCGATCATCGCGGCGGTCCACCGGGCGATCTCCGCGCGGTCCATGCCGTTGAGCAGGATCGCCATGTTGAGCGCCGACATCTGCTCCTCGGCCACGACCCCGCGCGTGTACGCGTCGATGACCCAGTCGATCTGCGCGTCGGACAGCCGGTGCCCGTCGCGCTTGGTGACGATGACGTCGACGGCGTCGAAGGCCTCGGTGCTCACGCGCGCTCCTCCAGGTCGGACGGTCCGAACGCGTCGGGCAGCACCTCGGTCATGGGCTTGACGCCGTGCGTCGTCTCGACGAGCAGCCGGGCTCCCCCGTGCTCCCAGAGCAGCTGCCGGCAGCGCCCGCACGGCATGAGCACGTTGCCGTGCTTGTCCACGCAGGTGAACGCGACCAGCCGGCCGCCGCCCGAGACGTGCAGCCCCGAGACCAGCGCGCACTCGGCGCACAGCGTCACGCCGTACGACGCGTTCTCGACGTTGCAGCCGACGACCACCCGCCCGTCGTCGGTCAGCGCGGCGGCGCCGACCGGGAAGTCGGAGTAGGGCGCGTACGCCCTGTGCATGACCTCGGTGGCCGCGGCACGCAGGGCGTCCCAATCGATATCGTTCGACACGCGATCGCTCACTTCGAGTAGGGGATGCCCTCGGCCGCCGGCGGCCGCACCCGGCCGACCAGCCCCGCGACGGCGAAGATCGTCACGATGTAGGGCGTCATCAGCATGATCTGGCTGGGGATCGGCGTCTGGATGATGCTCAGCTGCAGCTGCAGGTTGTTGGCGAAGCCGAACAGCAGCGCCGCAGCCAGGGCCCCCTTCGGGCTCCAGCGGCCCAGGATCATGGCGGCGAGCGCGATGTACCCCTTGCCGTTGGTCATCTCCTTGCCGAACGCGAGGCCGGCCGCGACGGTGAAGAACGCGCCACCCAGGCCGGCGACCGCGCCGCCGAGCACCGTCGCGCGCAGCCGGGTCCGGTTGACCTTGATGCCCACGGTGTCGGCGGCCTTCGGGTGCTCGCCCACTGACCGCAGCCGCAGGCCCCAGCGGGACCGGAACACCATGATCTGCAGCAGGATGACGACGACGTACATGATGTAGACGAGCACCGTCTGGCGGAACAGCACCGGCCCGATGATCGGGATCTGCGAGAGCACCGGAATGCTGATCACGGGCAGCCCGGGCGGGTTGTTCCAGGTGTCCGGGTTCTGCTTGAGCACGGTGGAGAACAGGTAGCTGGTCACGCCGATCACGAGCACGTTGAGCACCACGCCGACGATGATCTGGTTGACCACGTACTTGATGGCGAACAGCACCAGCAGCAGGCCGACGAGCGCGCCGGCGATCGGCGCGGCGATGAGCCCGGCGTAGGCGCTGCCGGTCAGGGTCGCGACGACGGCCGCGAGGAACGCGCCGCCCAGCAGCTGGCCCTCGATGGCGATGTTGATGATGCCGGACCGCTCGCACAGCAGGCCGGCGAGGGCGCCGAAGACGAGCGGGATCGCGAGGAACAGGGAGCCCTGCAGCAGGCCCGTCAGGGGCAGCCCGCTGGTCTTGCCGGCGACGGCCCACACCAGGAACGCGAACACCATGAGCACGCCGTACACGATGGGCAGCCACGGCCCGACCTTCCGGCGCTGCCGGGTGGCGTTGAACGAGATGCCCGCGAGCACGAGGGCCGCGACGCACAGGACGATCGCGGTCGCCTTCGACGGCACCGAGAACGGGTCGAACTTCACGAAGTCCTTCGACGTCGAGACCGAGAACGTGCTGACGTCACCGCTCTGGCCCAGCAGGCCGAACACGACGAGGCCGATCAGGGCGACGGCCCCGTAGGCGATCGGCGCGTGCCACTTGATCGGGGGCAGGACGGGCTGGGCCGCGGACCTCGCCGGGGCCGGGGCCGGGGAGTCGATCGTGGGGGCGCTCACGCGCTGACCTCCTTCGCGGCGACGGGGACGACGGGCTTCGGTGCGCGGGGCGTGTCCGGGGACGGGAGCCGGAACACCGCCCGCACCAGCGGCGGGGCCGCGATGAACAGCACGATGAGCGACTGCACGACGAGCACGATGTCGATCGGGGTGCCGGTGCGCGCCTGCATGACGACGCCGCCGGCGCGCAGGGCGCCGAACAGGATGCCGGCGAACACGGTGCCCAGCGGCTTGGACCGGCCGAGCAGCGCGACGGTGATGGCGTCGAACCCGTAGCTCGCCGCGACGCCGGCCGTGAGCACCCGCTCCGTGCCGAGCACCTGTGCCGAGCCGGCCAGACCCGCGAAGGCACCGGCCGTGAGCATGACCCAGATGTACGTCGAGTTGACCGAGATGCCGGCGGTCCGCGCGGCGTGGGGGTTGGACCCGACCGCGCGCCAGCGGAAGCCGATGGTCGAGCGCTCCATCAGCCACCACGTGAACACGGCGGCCGCGATGGCGACGAGGAAGCCCGCGTGCAGGCGGTACCCGCTGCCCATCAGCAGCGGGTACGCGGCGCTGTCGGGGATGGGCGGGCTGACCGGGTTGTTGCTGCCCGGGCGCTGGAACGCGTCGAGGCTGAGCAGGTACGCCACCAGGTAGACGGCGATGTTGTTGAGCATGATCGTGACGATCACCTCGTGCGCCCCGGTGCGCGCCTTGAGCACACCCGCGATGCCCGCCCACAGGGCACCGCCGAGGGCCGCGCCGATCACGCAGAGCAGCAGGTGCAGCACCGGAGGCAGGTCGAACGTGAACCCGATGAACCCGGCGAAGATGCCACCGAGGATGATCTGGCCCTGCGCACCGATGTTGAACAGGCCGGCCCGGAAGCCGATGCCCAGCCCGAGGCCCGCCAGGATGAGCGGGGTCGCGACCGTGAGCGTCTCGGTCAGCGGCCGGATCGCTCGCGCGAACGTCGCGGCGCGCGGGTCGTAGATCGCCCCCGCGAACAGGGCCGCGTACGCCTGCGACACGGCCGTCCACGCGGCGGAGATCAGGTCGCCCGGCTTGGCGAAGAAGTAGGTGGCCGCCTGCTGCACGGCGGGGTCCGCGGCCGCGATCAGGAGGCCGCCGAGGATGAGCGCGAGGACCACGGCGAGCACGGAGACGAGCCAGCTGCTGGAGAGCATCTCGTGCAGGATCCGACGGCCGCCGTCGGGCTCCTCGGTGGCCTCGGGCTCGACGACGCCCGTCTGGCCCGGGGGCGGCACCTGCGCGTCGGGCAGCCGGTCCGGCGTCTGGCTGGTCACAGCTCCTCCTGGGGGAACGTCGCGGTGGACGTAGGTGCGTCGTGGACGTCGACCTCGAGGTCCAGCTCGCCGAGGGTCGTGTGGTGCTCCGCGGCCTGTCGCACGGCGTCGTCCAGCGGGACGCCCGCCATCATCAGGCCGAGGACGTCGCGGTCGGTCCCGCCCGGCACGTCGCCGACGATGCGGCCGCGGTACATCACGAGGATGCGGTCGGCCAGCGCCAGCACCTCGTCGAGCTCGGTCGACACGATGATCACCGGGGTGCCGCTGTCGCGCTCCTGGACGATCCGCGAGTGCACGAACTCGATCGAGCCGACGTCGAGCCCGCGCGTGGGCTGCGAGGCGATCAGCAGGCGCAGCGGGCGCGACATCTCGCGCGCGAGGACGACCTTCTGCTGGTTGCCGCCGGACAGGGTGCTCGCGTGCGCGTCGATCGAGCCGGTGCGCACGTCGAACTCCGCGATCCGGCGCTCGGCGTTCTCGCGGACGGCCGACGGCTTGAGCGCGACGCCCCGCGAGAACGGCTCGTGGCGGTGCAGGTCGAGGATCAGGTTCTCGGCGATGGAGAAGTCGGCGATGACGCCGTCGGTCGAGCGGTCCTCCGGGACGAACCCGAGGCCCGCGTCGAGGACGTCGCGGACCGAGCGTCCGACCAGCTCGACGCCGTCCAGCTGCACCGAGCCGGCCACCGGCTGCTGCAGCCCGAGCATGACCTCGGTGAGCTCGGTCTGGCCGTTGCCCTGCACGCCCGCGATCGCGACGATCTCGCCGCGCGCGACGTCGAACGACACGTCGTCGATCTGCCGCACGCCGGCCTCGTCGATGACCGTGAGGTTGCGGACCTGCACGGTCGCCTCGCCCGGCACGGCCGTCGCGCGCGCCACGCCCAGCTCGACCGAGCGGCCGACCATGAGCGACGCCAGCTCGGTCTCCGAGCTGGAGGGCTCGGCGGTCCCGACGACCTTGCCGCGGCGGATGACCGTGATGCGGTCCGCGACCGCGCGGACCTCGCGCAGCTTGTGGGTGATGAAGACGATCGAGGTGCCCGACTCCTTGAGCTGGCGCATGATCGCGATCAGCTCGTCGGTCTCCTGCGGCGTGAGCACGGCCGTCGGCTCGTCGAGGATGAGCACCTTCGCCTGGCGGGAGAGCGCCTTGATGATCTCGACGCGCTGCTGGACGCCGACCGGCAGGTCCTCGATGTAGGCATCGGGGTCGACGTGGAAGCCGAACCGGTCGGAGATCTCCTTGACCCGGCGGCGCGCCTCCGGCAGGTCGATCAGGCCGCCGCCGCGCACGGGCTCGTGGCCGAGCACGACGTTCTCCGCGACGGTGAAGACGGGGACCAGCATGAAGTGCTGGTGGACCATGCCGATGCCGGCGCCCATGGCGTCGCCCGGGCCGGCGAAGGCGACGGGGACGTCGTCGACCAGGATCCGACCGTCGTCCGGGTCGTACAGCCCGTAGAGCACGTTCATCAGCGTGCTCTTGCCGGCACCGTTCTCCCCGAGCAGCGCGTGGATCTCACCGGGCTCCACCACGAGGTCGATGTGGTCGTTGGCGACCAAGGACCCGAAGGTCTTGGTGATGCCCTGCAGCTCCAGCTTCACCGGTGGGCTCCTTCGACGTCGCGCGTTCTCAGACACTATCCATCTGTCCGGCACGTCCGCGCCGAACAGGCCGACGGCCCGGGCACGTGGCCCGGGCCGTCGTCCTTGCGTCGTGCATCAGATCACTTCGGCGAGGCGTCCGACTCCACGACGATGTCGCCCGAGATGATGCCCTTCTTGAGCTCCTCGACCTTCGCCTTGACGTCGTCCGAGACCTTCGAGTCGAAGTCGTGGAACGGCGCCAGGCCGAGGCCCTCGTTCTCCAGCGTGCCGACGTACGGGTCGGAGCTGAACTTGCCGTCCACGGCCTCGCTGATCGTGTCGAAGACGGCCGGGCCGATCTCCTTCATGACCGAGGTGAGCACGATGGGGCCGTACTCCGTCGTCTCGAACCAGTCGGCGTCGACGCCGACGATCGCGACGTTGCCGGCCGCCTGCGCGACGGACGCCGTGCCCAGACCGACCGGACCGGCGACGGGCATGATGATGTCCGCGCCCTGGTCGATGAAGGACTGGCCGATGTTCTTGCCGTCGTCCTGGCTGTCGAAGTTGCCGGCGAAGACGCCGGTCTGCGCGGCCTTGTCCCAGCCGAGCAGCTGGACGGACTTGCCGCTGTCCTCGTTGTACTTGGCGACGCCGTCCGCGAAGCCGTCCATGAAGATCGTGACGGACGGGATCTGGATGCCACCGAACGTCGCCACCTTGCCGGTGGTCGACTGCGCCGCGGCGACGTAGCCCGCGAGGTAGGCCGACTGCGCCGTGTCGAAGAGGATCGGCTTGGCGTTGTCGATGGTGACCGGGTTGAAGTCAGCGTCCGAGAAGGCGCTGTCGACGAGCGCGAACTTGATGTCCGGGTTCGCCTCGGCGGCCGTCTGGATCGGGTCCTCGAGCAGGAAGCCGACGCCGATGATCAGGTTGCAGTTCTCGGCGACGAGGCTGTCGATGTTCGGCGTGTAGTCGGTGTCGGCGCTGGACTCGACGTGCGCCTCCGTGATGCCGAGCTCGTCCTTGGCCTTCATCAGGCCCTCGAAGCCGGCCTGGTTGAACGACTTGTCGTCGAAGCCACCGGCGTCCGAGACCATGCAGGCCTTGAAGTCGACGGAGCTCGCGCTGCCGCTGGCACCGGGGGTGGCCTCGTCCTCGGGGGCACTGCCACACGCCGCAAGCGCGAGGGCGACCGCCCCGCCGAGCGCGGCCACTCGAATGATCTTCTTCACGCGACTCTCCTGAATCTCGTCAGCAGCCGGTCCGGCTGGGCCGACCGTGCGGATGGCACGACGGTGTACCACCACAAGGTCTGGGGCTGCCCGGCATTGATGTGTCGGACCTTAACGAGCGCAACGTGTCGGGCAGGTTACCGGTGGGTATACGTGCAGGTTCCGTTATCGACTTGGTATGTCGGCCCAGGTGACGGACGTGGCGTCTCAACCCGCGAGAAGAGCTGCCCGCGCCAGGAACAGCGCGCCGACCTCGACCGCGCGCTCGTCGACCCGCAGGTCGCCCTGGTGGATGTCGTACGTGCGCCCGCCCGGCGTGCGCGTGCCGAGCCTGGCCATCGCGCCGGGAACCTTGGTGAGGTACCACGCGAAGTCCTCCCCGCCGAGCGACTGCTCCGTGAGGAGCACCGAGCCGGGCCCCAGGACGTCGCGCGCGGCCGCCTCGAGCACGCCGGTCGCGTGCTCGCCGTTCTCGACCGGCGGGACGCCGCGGTGGTGACGCACGTCCACCGTCACCCCGAGCGGCGCGACCACCTGCTCCACCGCGGCGTGGAAGACCTCCGACGCCTTCTCCCAGGCGCGGACGTCGAGGCACCGCAGCGTGCCCTTGACGACGCCGGTCGGCGGGATCGCGTTGTGCGCGGACCCGGCCTGCACGGCACCCCACGTGAGATTGACGCCGGAGCGTGGGTCCAGCCGGCGGCCGAGGATGGTCGGCACCTGCGTGATGATCTGGCCGAGCGCGAACACCACGTCGCCGGTGAGGTGCGGCCGCGAGGTGTGCCCGCCCGGGCCCGAGACCGTGACGGTGACCTCGTCGCTGGCGGACGTGATGGGCCCGATGCGGGTGCCCACCTGGCCCACGTCGACCTTCGGGTCGCAGTGGAACGCGTAGACCTGGCCGACGCCGTCCAGGCCGCCCGCGGCGAGCACGTCGAGCGCTCCGCCGGGCTGCACCTCCTCGGCGGGCTGGAAGATCAGCCGGACCCCGGTGGTGAGCTCGTCGGCCACCTGCGCGAGGGCGAGCCCCGCGCCGAGCACGGCCGCGGTGTGCACGTCGTGCCCGCACGCGTGCGCGACGCCCCGGACCGTCGAGGCCCACGGCACCCCGCTCGTGTCCTGCACCGGCAGCGCGTCGAGGTCCGCCCGCAGGGCCACCCGCTTGCGGCCGGACGCCGTCGGGCTGGGCCCGAGGTCGCAGACGAGGCCGCTGCCCGGCAGCAGGTGCGGCTCGAGGCCGGCCGCCCGCAGCCGCTCGGCGACGAGCTTGGTGGTCCGGATCTCCGTGCGCCCGAGCTCGGGGTGGGCGTGGATGTCGCGCCGCACCGCGACCAGCTCGTCGCGCAGGTCCGCCACCAGGGCGGCGAGACGCGCCGACACGGGCTCCACGGGGTCGGGCCGGAGGGTGGTCAGCGGGGCGACGACGGGCAGGAGGGAGGCGGACGACACGCCTTCGACCTTAACCGCGCCGACGAGGGCGAGCGGGTGGTGTCCGCGTCAGAGCAGGTCCTCGCGCTCGACGGCCCGCCACCCGTCGACGGCCGACTTCACCGCCTGGGCGTGGGCGCGCGTGGTCACCAGCACCGCGTCCGGCGTGTCCACGACGACAGCGCCGGGCAGCCCGAGCACGGTCACCGTGCGGCCGGTGCCGGCGACGACGAACGCTCCCGGGGCGTCGAGACGCAGCACCGCCGACTCGTCGCCGAGCGTGCCGCCGGGCAGCAGCTCGGCGAGCGAGTCGAAGTCACCGACGTCGTCCCACCGGAAGTCGCCCGGCACGACGGCGACGCCACCGGCGGCCGCGACGGGCTCGGCGATCGCGTGGTCGATCGCGATCTTGGTCAGGCCGGGCCACACCCGGTCGAGCACCTCCGCGCGCGCGGGCGTGTCCCAGGCGGCGGCGATCTCCCGCAGCCCGGCGGCGAGCGCCGGCAGCTGCGTCGCCAGGTGGTCCAGGAGGACGCGCGCCCGCACCAGGAACATCCCGGCGTTCCACCGGTACTCGCCGGTCGCCAGGTACGCGGCCGCCGTCTCGGCGTCGGGCTTCTCGGTGAAGCCGGCGACGTGCGCGACCGTGGGGGCGTCGTCGAGACCCAGCAGCGCGCCGGCCCGGACATAGCCGAAGGCCGTCGACGGGCCGGTCGCGGCGATCCCGAGCGTCACGACGTAGCCGGCGCGGGCGGCGACGACCCCCTCGCGGACCGCCTGCTCGAACGCCGCGGTGCCGTCGATGACGTGGTCGGCCGCGAACGACCCGAGCACCACGTCCTCGCCGTGGCGCTCGAGCAGGACAGCGGCCGCCAGCCCGATCGCCGCCATGGAGTCGCGCGCGGACGGCTCGGCCAGCACGTCGCCCTCGCCCAGCTCGGGGAGCTGGTCCGCGACCGCCGCCGCGTGCCGGGTGCCGGTGACCACGAGCACCCCGCCCGGGCCGGTCAGCGGGAGCAGCCGGTCGACGGTCGCCTGCAGGAGCGTGCGGCCCGAACCGGTCAGGTCGAGCAGGAACTTGGGGTGCCCGGCGCGCGACAACGGCCACAGGCGCGTGCCCGCTCCGCCTGCGGGGACGACGGCGTGGAACCCGGGAATCGTGGTGGACATGCGGGCCAGGGTACCGAGCCCGGAACCCGTGTCCCGGCTGTGCAATACCTCACAGCGGGGGCCCGAGGGCCCTTGCCGAGCGGTTGGTTACTGATCGGTTCACTACAGTTGACGCGACAAGGACGCCGTCGTCCGAACCTCTTCTTCGCCAGGAGGCCCTCCAGTGCCTGCAGCGACCTCCGAACGCGGAGCGCCGTCCGAACGCAAGGTGCCCGCCGGAACGCTCTACCGCGGGCGAGAAGGTATGTGGTCGTGGGTCGCGCATCGCGTGACCGGCGTCGCGATCTTCTTCTTCCTGCTCGTCCACGTGCTCGACACGTCGCTCGTGCGCATCTCGCCCGAGGCGTACAACGACGTCATCGGCACGTACAAGAACCCGGTCATGGGACTCGGCGAGGCCGGCCTCGTCGCCGCCATCGTGTTCCACGCGTTCAACGGCATCCGGATCATCCTGGTCGACTTCTGGGCCAAGGGCCCCAAGTACCAGCGCGTCATGCTCTGGGTGGTCCTGGGCCTGTTCGTCGTGACGATGGCCGGCTTCCTGCCGCGCCACCTCATGCACGTGTTCGGGGGCGAGTGATGACCACGATCGCCGACCCGAAGGCTCCCCGTCCCCCGAAGCCGCGCCCCGCGCGCCTGACCACCCGCGGCAACACCGAGCTGTACGGCTGGGTGTTCATGCGCGCGTCCGGCGTGCTGCTGCTGGTGCTGATCTTCGGGCACCTGTTCGTCAACCTCGTCGCCGGCGAGGGCGTCAAGGCGATCGACTTCGGCTTCGTCGCGGGCAAGTGGGCGTCGCCGTTCTGGCAGGTCTGGGACCTGCTGATGCTCTGGCTCGCGATGATCCACGGCACCAACGGCGTGCGCACGATCATCAACGACTACGCCGAGCGCGACGGTCTGCGCCTCGTCCTCAAGGGCCTGCTGTACCTCGCGTTCGCCGTCGTCGTCGTGCTCGGCACGCTCGTCATCTTCACGTTCGACCCGTGCCCGTCGGCCTCCCCGGCGGACTTGTTGCCCTCGTTCTGCACGGCGTCCTAGAGCTCCCCAAAGACAGGAAGGCATCGACCCCGATGCAGACCCACCAGTACGACGTCGTGATCGTCGGCGCGGGCGGCGCCGGCATGCGCGCGGCCCTCGAGTCCTCGACGCGCGTGCGCACGGCCGTCATCTCCAAGCTCTACCCGACGCGCTCCCACACGGGCGCGGCGCAGGGCGGCATGTGCGCCGCGCTCGCCAACGTCGAGGAGGACAACTGGGAGTGGCACACGTTCGACACCGTCAAGGGCGGTGACTACCTGGTCGACCAGGACGCCGCCGAGGTCATGGCCAAGGAGGCCATCGACGCGGTGCTGGACCTGGAGAAGATGGGCCTGCCGTTCAACCGCACGCCCGAGGGCAAGATCGACCAGCGCCGGTTCGGCGGGCACACCCGCAACCACGGCGAGGCCGCCGTGCGCCGCTCCTGCTACGCCGCGGACCGCACCGGCCACATGATCCTGCAGACGCTCTACCAGCAGTGCGTGAAGAACGACGTCGAGTTCTACAACGAGTTCTACGTGCTCGACCTGCTGGTCGACCACGACCTCGCCGCCGGCCACGTGCCCGACGGAGAGGAGGTCAACGTCTCCGGCGTCGTCGCGTACGAGCTGGCCACGGGCGAGATCCACGTCTTCCAGGCCAAGTCCGTCGTGCTGGCCACGGGCGGCGCGGGGAAGATCTACAAGACGACCTCCAACGCGCACACGCTCACGGGCGACGGCATGGCGCTGGCGTACCGCCGCGGCATCCCGCTGGAGGACATGGAGTTCTTCCAGTTCCACCCGACCGGCCTGGCGGGCCTCGGCATCCTGCTGTCGGAGGCCGCGCGCGGCGAGGGCGGCATCCTGCGCAACTCCGAGGGCGAGCGCTTCATGGAGCGCTACGCCCCGACCATCAAGGACCTGGCGCCCCGCGACATCGTCGCCCGGTCCATGGCCAACGAGGTGCGCGAGGGCCGCGGCGCCGGCCCCAACAAGGACTACGTGCTGCTCGACCTCACGCACCTCGAGCCGGCGCACATCGACGCGAAGCTGCCGGACATCACCGAGTTCGCGCGCACCTACCTCGGCATCGAGCCCTACACCGAGCCGGTGCCCGTGTACCCGACGGCCCACTACGCGATGGGGGGCATCCCCACCAACATCGAGGCCGAGGTCCTGCGCAACCAGACCGACGTCATCCGCGGCCTCTACGCCGCCGGCGAGGTGGCCTGCGTCAGCGTGCACGGCTCCAACCGCCTGGGCACCAACTCGCTGCTCGACATCAACGTCTTCGGCAAGCGCGCCGGCATCTCGGCCGCCGCGTACGCGCTGACGGCGTCGTTCGTGGAGCTGCCCGAGGACCCGGCGGCCACCGTCGTCGCGGGGCTCGAGGAGATCCGCACGCGGCCTGACGGCGAGCGCGTCGCGGACATCCGCAAGGCGCTGCAGGAGTCGATGGACCTCAACGCGCAGGTGTTCCGCACCGCCGAGTCCCTCACGCAGGCGCTCGACGACATCAGGGCGCTGCAGAAGCGGTTCCGCCGGGTGTCGGTGCAGGACAAGAGCACGATGTTCAACACCGACCTGCTGGAGGCCGTCGAGCTGGGCTTCCTGCTCGACATCGCGGAGACGGTCGTCGTCGGCGCCCTGAACCGCGACGAGTCGCGCGGCGGTCACTTCCGCGAGGACTTCCCCGACCGCGACGACAAGAACTACATGCGCCACACCATGGCCTACCGGCGCCCGCTGCCCGTCAAGGGCCACCGCCTCTGGGGCTCGGAGGGCGACGGCGACCACAAGGGCTCGTTCGCCCACACCACGCTGTTCGAGGACTACCAGCTCGTCCTGGGCTCCAAGCCCGTGACGATGACCCGCTACCAGCCGATGGAGCGTAAGTACTGATGACTGCGACCCTTGACGCTCCCGCACCCGAGGTCGGCGCGATCCCGTCCTTCGACGTGACCCTCAAGGTCCGCCGCTACCTCCCCGGCGAGGACGGCGCGGCCGCCGAGCCGTACTGGGACGAGTTCACCGTGCGCGCGCACGGCACCGACCGCGTGCTCGACGCGCTGCACAAGGTGAAGTGGGAGGAGGACGGCTCGCTGACGTTCCGCCGCTCCTGCGCCCACGGCGTGTGCGGCTCGGACGCCATGCGGATCAACGGCCGCAACCGGCTCGCCTGCAAGACGCTGCTCAAGGACCTCGACCTCAAGAAGCCGATCGTCGTCGAGCCCATCAAGGGCCTGCCGGTGATCAAGGACCTCGTCGTCGACATGGAGCCGTTCTTCGCCTCCTACCGCGAGATCATGCCGTTCCTCATCACCACCGGGAACGAGCCGACGAAGGAGCGCCTGCAGAGCGCCGAGCAGCGCGCGCGGTTCGACGACACCACCAAGTGCATCCTCTGCGCCGCGTGCACCTCGTCGTGCCCCGTGTTCTGGACCGACGGGCAGTACTTCGGCCCCGCCGCGATCGTCAACGCGCACCGGTTCATCTTCGACAGCCGCGACGAGGGTGCCACCCAGCGCCTCGAGATCCTCAACGACAAGGAGGGCGTGTGGCGCTGCCGCACGACCTTCAACTGCACCGAGGCGTGCCCGCGTGGCATCGAGGTGACGAAGGCGATCCAGGAGGTCAAGCGCGCGATGATCACGCGCGCCTTCTGACGCTCCCCCAGCGGGGCCCGACGTCACCTAGGTGACTTTGTCCTGCCTGACGGGACGAAGTCACCTGGGTGAACGGCAGGGAGCACCGAAACAGGTCGCGAGGCCGGCGTCCGCGCGGGATCATCGCCCGTGATCCCGGACTCCCCCGCCACCCCGGACAGCCCCGACGAGGTCCCGCTCCCCGGCGGGAACGTCGGCGGCGCCGTCCGCGTCGGCGACACCGTGCGCCGCCCCACGGGCCCGTGGACGCCCGCGGTGCACGAGCTGCTCGAGTTCCTCGCCACCGCGGGGCTCCCCCGGATCCCGCGCGTGCTGGGCGTCGACGACCGGGGCCGCGAGATCCTCACGTTCCTGCCGGGCCGCGTGCTCGACATCGGCCGTGAGCCGCTGAGCGACGGCCAGGTCCGGTCGGCGATGCGGTGGCTGCGGTCGTACCACGCGGCCGTCGCGGGCTTCCCGCGGGACAGCCGGCGGTGGCGGTTCGCCGAGCGCGCCCTGCGTCCCGGCGAGATCGTCTGCCACCACGACAGCGCGATGTACAACATGGCGTTCGACGGCGACGAGCTGGTGGGCGTGTTCGACTGGGACGTCGCCGGCCCGGGGATCCCGATGGACGACGTCGGGATCTTCGCGTGGAACTCGGCGGTCCTCTTCCCCGACGCCGACGCCGACGAGGTCGCCCACGTGCTCCGCACGATCGCGGACGGCTACGGCGGCCTCGACCCGCACGAGGTGCTCGACCACGTCGTCACGCGCATGACCGACGCCGCCGACCGCATCGCGGCGGCGCAGGAGGCGGGCGACCCGGGCATGCTCCGGCTCGGCGAGATGGGCGAGCCCGCAAGCACCCGAGCGCGGCTGGTGGTGCTGGCCGGTCGCCTGCCGGAACTGCACCGAGCGCTGGACGACGCGGGCTGATCCCGTCCCTCAGGCGGCGCCCACCCTCGCGGCCGTGCCCGGGGGCTCGACGTACGGCGGGTCCGCGGTCCAGGCGGCGGCGAGCAGCATGATCCGGGCGATCAGGTTGACCCACACCAGCAGGGTGACGAGGACCGCGACCGAGGTGAACAGCGGGTTCTTGCTGACGCTCCCGGCGACGACGCTCGTGCCGAGCGTCCGCACGATCCCGAGGCCGACGGCCGCGATCACCGCACCCCGGCGCAGGTCGCGCCACGGCGGGTTCTCGGCGGCCAGCACCTTGACGACGAGGACGAAGAGCGCGGCGTCGACGACGAGCGCGACGAGGACGCCGAGCGTCCGCAGCACGACCGTCGTCAGGCCGGTCCAGCCGAGGGCGTCGAGGAGCCACGAGGCCACCGTGCCGACGCCCGTGGTGAGCAGCGCGGAGAGCAGCACCGCGACCACCATCCCGACGAACCCGCCGAGGTCGCGCGCCTTGCCGATCATCGGGTTGCCGCCGAACTCGGTGGCGAACATCGCGCGCACGGACCGGCGCAGGGCCGTCATCGCGGCGATCGCACTGAGCAGCAGGACGACGACGGCGACGATGCCCGCCACCGTCAGGTTCGTGGACAGCTCGAGGGCGCTCGGATCGATCGCGCCCTGGCCGTCGCCGGTGTCGAGCAGGTGCGGATACGTGGCGTCGAACGCGTCCAGCACCCTGGCCCGCAGCTCGTCGTTGTCGCCGAGGACCGCGACGAACGCCGTGTAGCTGATGGTCAGCGCGGCGAACACGGAGAACAGGGCCGCGTACGCGATGCCGCCCGACAGCACGCCGCCGCTGCGGGCGCGGAACCGCGCGTTGGCCCGGCCGGGTCGGGTGTGCTTCCACCAGGCGACCAGGGCGGCGGCGCGGGCGCCGAGCGACGCCCGGTCGGCGGGCCGCGCCCGGTCCACCGACGCCGCGACGCCGCGCCCTCCGCCCGCGGCCACCGCGGCGCTCGTCTCGTCGGCTGCCATGCGCTGACCCTAGGTCCGCGTGCGAGCCCGGTACAGGCGCTCGTCCGAGGGGCGTCTGTGCCCGCGACGGGTGCGGGGCGTCAGGCCGTCGGGGCCACGGGTTGGGCCTCGCCGGCCGCGGGGTCGACGTACGGCGGGTCCGCGGTCCACGCCGCCGCGAGGAGCACGATCCGTGCGATGAGGTTGATCCAGACCAGCAGCGTCACGATCACGGCGACCGACGCGAACAGCGGGTTCTTGCTCACGCTGCCGGCGACCACGGCCGTGCCCAGGATGCGCACCACACCGATACCGACACCCGCGATCACGGCTCCCCGCCAGAGGTCCCGCCACGGGGGGTTCTCCCCGGCGAGAACCTTGACGACGAGCAGGAAGATCGCCGCGTCGATCACGAACGCGACGACGATGCCCAGCGCCCGCAGCACGAAGGTGGCGGCGCTGCCCCAGCCGAGGGCGTCGAGGACCCACGACGCCGCGCTGGCGACACTCGTGGTCAGGACGGCCGAGAGCAGCACCGCGATCGCCATGCCGACGAACCCGCCGAGCTCGCGCGCCTTGCCGAGCACCGCGTTCCCGCCCGGACCGTCGGACGCGAACATCGCCCGGACCGCCGTGCGCAGGGCGGCCATCGCGGCGATGGCGCTGAGCAGCAGCACGATCACGGCGATGATGCCGGCGAGGGTGAGGCTGCCACTGAGCACGAGGTCGCCGGGCTTGATCATCCCGCCGGACCCGTCGCCGGTGTCGATCAGCCCGGGCAGGTAGGCGTCCAGCGCGTCGAGCACCTTCTGGCGGAGCTCGTCGTTGTTGCCGAGCACCGCCATGAACACCGTGTAGCCGATGGTCAGGGCGGCGAACACCGAGAAGAGCGCGGCGTACGCGATCCCCCCGGTGAGCACGCCTCCGCTGCGCGCGCCGAAGCGGGCGTTCGCCCGGGCCGGCCGCGTGTGCTTCCACCACTCGAGCAGCGCCTTCGCCTTCTCGACCAGCGAGCGACTCGGCGCGGCCTCCGTCCGGTCCGGTGCGATCGCCGCGGCGCGCGCGTGGGCCGCCCCCCCACCCGCGGCAGGACCGGTCTGGTCCGCGCGCGCGGTGCTCTCGTCGGCCGTCATGAGCCGACCCTAGGTCGCGGCGATGACCCCGGCATCTGCGGGCGAACCGGTGAGGCCGAAGTCACGCGCCGGCCGCCACACGCCGTCGTCGCCGTGCGCGTAGCTGTGGAAGCTGTCCACGACGAACGACGCATCGAAGTCCGCCAGTCCCGCGGACGCCGCGTCGAGCTGGGGTTCGGGCACCTCGTGCGCCACAGTCACGTGCGGGTGGTACCGGAACCGGAGCTCCTGGGCGAGCACGCCCGACCGGACGCTGCGCTCGAGCCCCGCGCACGCGTCCGCCCCGGCGGCCACCTGGACGAACACCACCGGCGACACCGGTCGGAAGGTCGCCGTGCCGCGCAGCCTGACGACGAACGGGGCGTGCCGCCCGGCCACGGCGGCCAGGTGCTCGTCGACGGACGTGATCTCGTCGTGCTCGATCACCGTGGGGCCCAGCAGCGTGATGTGCGGGGGGATGAACTCCGCCCACGGGTCGCCGAACCGGGCCCGCGCGGCCTGCAGCACCGAGCCGTACGGCTCGGGCACGGTGATCGCGACGCCGATCCGGACCTGGTCGCCGGATCGCTCCGGCAGCCTCACGCGCCGACTCGCGCGCGGGACCGGCGCGGGAGCAGACCGCTCCTGTCGTAGAGCCGCTCGAGCGTGGCGCCCGCCAGCTCGCGCGCGCGGTCGGCACCGTCGGCCAGCACGTCGTCGAGCGACGCCGGGTCGGACAGGTACCCGTGCACGCGCGCCTGGAAGGGCGTCAGGAAGTCGACCACGACGGCGGCCAGGTCGACCTTGAGATCGCCGTAGCCCTTGCCCGCGTACTCGGCCTCGAGCGCGGGGATCTCGCGGCCAGTGAGGGCGGAGTAGATGGTGAGCAGGTTGGAGACGCCCGGCTTCCCCTCGGGGTCGAACCGGATCTCCCGGCCCGCGTCCGTCACCGCGGACCGGATGCGCTTGGCGACGACCTTGGGGTCGTCCAGCAGCTCGATCAGCCCGTTCGGGCTCTCCGCCGACTTGCTCATCTTGGCCGTCGGGTCCTGCAGGTCGTAGATCTTGGCCGTCGCCTTGACGATGTGCGGCTCCGGCACCACGACCGTGTCCGGCCCGAACCGGGAGTTCAGGCGCTGCGCCAGGTCCCGCGTGAGCTCGAGGTGCTGACGCTGGTCCTCGCCCACGGGCACGAGGTTCGTGTCGTACAGCAGGATGTCGGCCGCCATGAGCACCGGGTACGTGAAGAGCCCGACGGTGGTCCCCTCGCTGCCGTGCTTCCCCGACTTGTCCTTGAACTGCGTCATCCGGTTGGCCTCGCCGAACCCGGTGTGGCACGACAGCAGCCACGCGAGCTCCGCGTGCTCCGGCACCTGCGACTGCACGAACAGGATCGACCGCGCGGGGTCGACGCCCGCGGCCAGGTACTGCGCTGCGGTCCGTCGGGTGCGATCACGCAGCACCGACGGGTCGGGGCTCACGGTCAGCGCGTGCAGGTCGACCACGCAGTAGAGCGCGTCGTGGTCCTCCTGGAGGGCGACCCACTGGGTCAGCGCGCCGAGGTAGTTGCCCAGCTGGAGGGAGTCGGACGTGGGCTGCATCCCGGAGAAGATGCGCGACTGCTGCGGCGCCAAGACCATCGGACCATTCTGTCAGGGTGGGAAGGCCCGGCTGTGCGGGTTCCGTCCCGGCGGGAGGGGGCGGGCAGGACGACCGGCGTCAGGTCGCCTCGTCGTCGTACGGCGTCGGTCTCGGGGGGCTCGTCGCGGCGGCCGCCGTTGCGCCCGTCGCCGCGCGCGCTGCGGCGGCTCCCGTCACCGGCCGGGTCGCCGGCGTGCTCACGGGTCGGATCGGGTCGTCCTCCAGGAGGGCGTCACGCACGATGCGCCGCGGGTCGTACTTGCGCGGGTCGAGCGCCGACCAGTCGACGTCGCCGACCTCGGGGCCCAGCTCCTCGTCGACGCGCGCCTTGGCCTCGCGGATGAACGTGCGCCCCTTGCGGACCCACAGGCCCAGCTGCTCGGCGTAGCCCGGGAGCCGCTCGGGGCCGATGACCAACGCGGCGACGACGAGCAGCACGAGCAGCTCTCCGCCGTTGATCCCGAACACCGGTTCAGAGTACCTCTCGCCCCTGAGCACGGGGTCCCGGGGTCAGTTCGTCGGCGACTCGTCGAGCTTCACGCGGACGTCGCGCTCGTTGGAGCCGCTGCGCACGTGCAGCACGATCGTGTCGCCGGGGGTGCGCGCGCGGATGGCCACGATGAGTTCGTCGGGGTCGGTCACGGGCCGGCCGTCGATCGCCAGGATGATGTCGCCGGGGTGGATGCCGGCCCGTTCGGCGGGGCCGTCGGCGGTGATCGGCTGCTGGCCGGCCTGCGAGTCGTCCGACACCTGCACACCCTCGCCGGAGTACCGGTCGTCGAGGAGCACGCCGATGATCGGGTAGGTGGCGTGGCCGGTCTCGATGAGCTGGTCGGCGGTGCGCCGCACCTGGTTGGACGGGATGGCGAAGCCGAGGCCGATGCTGCCGCCGACGAGGGCGGTGGACCCCGGCGGCTGGGCGATCGCGGAGTTGATGCCGATGACCTCGCCGGCGGCGTTCACCAGGGGGCCGCCGGAGTTGCCGGGGTTGATCGCGGCGTCGGTCTGGATGGCGTTGATGAATGCCTGGCGGTCCGTCTCGGTCGCCTCGCCGGCCGACACCGGCCGGTTGAGCGCGCTGACGATGCCCGTGGTCACGGTGCCGGCGAGCCCGAGGGGCGCACCCACGGCCACGACGGCGTCCCCGACCACGACGGCGTCGGAGTCGCCGAGCAGGAGGGGGGTGAGGCCGTCGACGTCGACCTTGAGGACGGCCAGGTCGTAGTCGGACGTGCTGCCGACGATCGACGCGGCCTGCTCGCTGCCGTCGACGAACGTGACGGTGATCGTCGTCGACGCCGCCTCCTTCGCCTGGGCGATCACGTGGTTGTTGGTGATGAGGTACCCGTCGCCGCGGAGCACGAAGCCCGATCCGGTGGCGCTGCCCTGCGGCCCGTCGACCTGGATGGAGACGACGCTCGGCAGCACCCCCGCGGCGATGCCGGCGACGGAGTCCGGCGCTCGCTCGACGGTCCCGGCACCCTCCGCGGCCACCGGCAGACCGGCGTCGGCGAGGTGGTCGTCCTTGGTCACCCGGGCGCCGACGATGCCGCCGATCGCGCCCGCGACCAGGGCGAGGATGACCAGGGGCACCACCCACGCCATCGAGAGCGTGCGCCGACGCTTGCGGTGCAGCACGACGGTGTGCGGGACGCCCGTCGCGGCGTGGGGCTGCGCGGGCTCGGCCGGCCCGGTGGCATACGGGACGCCCTGCCAGTGCGCGGCACCCGCCGGCTGCTGCGCGCCGGGTCCGGTCGGGTTCGGCGGTGCGTACGGCGACTGCTCGGCGCCCGCGGCGGGCGTCGGGTAGACCGGCGGGGGTGTGTAGGCGGGCACGGATCCGTGCGGGACGGACCAGTGCGCGCCGGGCGCGTGGACGGCGCCGACCCGGGGATCGGCGGGCGCGGGCGGCGTGGGCGCATCCGAAGCGGGTGCGAGAGGTGCGACCGGGGACGGCTCCGGCGACGGGGGAAGCTCCCGCCGGCCCGACGGCGAGACGAACGGGCTGGGCGGCGGCGCGTCCGTCGGGCGGTCCGCGTCGGGTCCCGCAGCCGGCTGCGCGTCGTCGTCGGGGGTCGTCATGGCCGCTCGAGCGCTCCTGTCACGGTGTCCCAGCCCCGCGTGATCCGCGCGGGCACGCCGTCGTCGAAGGCGCCGCCCGGAAAGGCTCCCACAAGTGTCGCGGCGTCGTCGGACGACTGCGAGCCGACCACCTGGACGACGGTCGCGTCGGCCTGCCAGACCACGTGCCACGGTTCGTACGACAGCACGTACACCTCGCGGCCGCCGACCACGCCCGTGGGGGCGCCGGCCAGCGCCGTCGTGTCGAGCCGGCCCTGCTGCTCGGTGACCACCAGCGAGGCGCCGTCGGGTCCGAGCACGTCCACCTCGAGGACGCTCGCGTCGTCCCCGGACCACCGGACGGCGGTGACGGACCAGCCGTCGGGCAGCTCCTGCGGGAACGACCACTCGTGCGCACGGAGCCACGAGGCGGTCTCGGCGTCCGGCTGCTGGTCGGCGACCACGGGCCACGCGGCGGTGCCGATCGAGCCGCTGCGCGTGGCCGGGTCGACGGTCACCGCCTGGCCCAGGAGGCTGAGGTCGGAGCCCGGGTGCACGGTGGGGACGACGTCGGGCCGCTCCCCCAGCACGAAGAGCATCGCGGCGACGGCGCCGAGGCCCGCCATGGAGCCGGCCGCGAGCCGCACGGAGGACCGGCGCTGGGCGACGTCTCCGCGCAGGTTCGCGCCGGACCGCCAGCCGCGGGCTCCGAGGCCACCGCTGGCGACGCCGTAGGACGCGAGCTCGTCGCGCGACTGCCGGACCGGCGGCGCGAAGGGATCGCCGACGAACGGCTCGGTGCTGCCCGCGAGCGAGAGGAGTCGCGCGGTGAGGTCCGGGGCGGGCGCGACCTCGTCGGCCGACGCCAGCGCACGGCGCGCAGCGCGCGACGCGGCCAGCTCGGCGGAGCACTCGGGGCAGACGGCGACGTGGGCGAGGGCCCGCTCGGTGTCCGCCACGGAGAGCTGCCCGTCGACCAGCGCGCTGATCCGCGACCCGAGGTGGCTCATCCGAGCACCGTCAGCGGGGTGTCGGCGTCGGCGGCGAGGAGGGCCCCCGGGGCCCGGTGCTCGAGCGAGACGCGCAGGCGCGCGCGGGCGCGATGGATGCGGGAGCGGACGGTGCCCAGCTTGATGCCGAGCGTGACCGCGATCTCCTCGTAGGACAGCCCCTCGATGTCGCAGAGCACCACGGCGGCGCGGTACTCGGGCGGCAGGTCGTCGAGAGCCTTCTGGATGTCGAGGTCCAGGTTGCCGTGCTCGAACGCGCGCTCCGGCGCGCCCAGCTGGTCACCCGAGGCGTAGCGCTCGGCGTCCTCGCCCATCGCGTCCATGCGGATGCGCTGGCGGCGGCGGGCCTGGTCGAGGAACAGGTTGGTGGTGATGCGGTGCAGCCAGCCCTCGAACGTGCCGGGCGTGTAGGAGTGCAGCGAGCGGAAGACCCGGACGAACGTCTCCTGCGTGAGGTCCTCGGCGTCGTGCTTGTTGCCGGTCAGCCGGTAGGCGAGCCGGTAGACCCGCGCCGAGTGGTCGCGCACGATGTCCTCCCATGACGGTGCCTGCCAGGCGGCGGGCTGGGTGCTCATGGGGTCGGTCTCCTCGGTGCGTGCCATCGTGCTCCAGTGTCCCAGGTGGAACTGTGAGGCTCGAACCGTAGGAACGCCGCCGGGGCCCGAGAAGTTCCGCCCTCAGCGGAGCCGACCGCCTCCCGCGTCCACCGGGGACCCGCGACTACGCTGGCGGGCGACCGTTGCAGCACCCCGTCGTCCCGCCCCAGGAGGCAGCCATCTCCACCGACAAGGCCCAGAGCTGGGTCTACTGCGAGGAGTTCCTGCAGGAGGACGACATCGTGCTGCGGGCCCGGGAGCGCGCCGCCCAGCTCGGGTGCACGCCGGTCCTGCCCGGCTCGGGTGCGGCGCTCAGCGTGCTGGCGGCGGCCGTCGCGGCCCGCGCGGTCGTGGAGATCGGCACCGGCGCCGGCGTCGGCTCCCTCTACCTGCTGCGCGGCATGCCCGCCGACGGCGTGCTCACCACCATCGACCTCGAGGTCGAGCACCAGCGCGCCGCCAAGGAGGCGTTCGTGGAAGAGGGTGTGAAGCCCACCCGCACGCGCACCATCTCCGGCCGCGCCCTGGACGTCGTGCCCCGCCTCACCGACGGCGGCTACGACCTCGTGTTCGTCGACGCCGACAAGGAGAATTACCCGGGCTACGTCGAGCAGGCCGTCCGCCTGCTCCGCCCGGGCGGCGTCCTCGCGGTCGACAACGCCCTCTGGCACGACCGGGTGGCCGACCCGGCGCGTCGCGACGAGACCACGACCACCATCCGCGAGGTCGGCCGGGTCGTCCGCGCCGACGACCGCCTGCTCCCCGCGCTCCTGCCCACCGGCGACGGCCTGCTGGTCGCGGTCAAGCGCTGAGCCGGTACGGCCGGAAGAAGTCGCGCAGCTCCTGGGCGTAGAGCTCCGGCTCCTCGAACGGCGCGAAGTGCCCGCCGCGCGGCGGTTCGGTCACACGCACGGTGTTCGCGACGCGCTCCAGCCACGCGCGCGGGGGGCGCACCACGTCGCCGGCGAAGATCGAGAAGCCGGACGGCACCTCGACCCGGCGCGTGAGCTGCTCGCGCGGGATCGCGGCGTTGGCGCGGTACATCCGCATCGACGAGCCGATGCTCCCCGTGAGCCAGTAGATCGTCAGGTTCGTGCAGATCTCGTCCCGGGTGAAGCTGCGTCCGAGGTCGCCCTCGCACCCGCTCCAGTCCCGGAGCTTCTCGACGATCCACGACGCCAGCCCGGCCGGCGAGTCGGTCAGCCCGACGGCGGCGGTCTGCGGCTTGGTGCGGTGGATCGCGGCGTAGGCGCCCTCAGTCGCGCCCCACGCGACGGCGTCGTCGAGGAACCGCTGCTCCTCGTCCGAGAGCTCGGACCGGTCGCCGTCGAAGACGGGCACTCCCGCGTCGGTGCGGTGCACGGCGACGACACGGTCGGGGTGGTCGAGGGCGAGGTAGCGGCTCACGTGGCTGCCGATGTCCCCGCCCGCCGCACCGAACCGCGGGTAGCCGAGGGTGCTCATGAGCTCCGCCCACAGCCCCGCGACGGCGATGGAGTCGAGCGACGCACCGGTCGGGCGGTCCGAGTACCCGTAGCCGGGCACGTCGGGGACCACCACGTCGAACGCGTCGGCGGGGTCGGCGCCGTGCGCGCCGGGATCGGTGAGGAGCGGGACCACCTTGGTGTACCGCCAGAACGAGTCCGGCCAGCCGTGGGTCAGGACCAGCGGGAGGACCGGGCCGGTCGGCGCTACGGCCCGCGCGTGCACGTAGTGGATCCCCAGACCGCCGAGCGTGACGCGGAAGTGCGCCAGCCGGTTGAGCGCGGCCTCCTGCGCCGGCCAGTCGAACTCGTCGGCCCAGGAGGAGACCAGGTCGCGGAGGTGGTCGACGTCCGTCCCGAGCGTCCACCCGGCGCCCTCCGGGGCGTCCGGCCAGCGCGTCGCCCGCAGCCGCGCCCGGAGGTCCTCGAGCGCGCCAGGGGCGGTGCGCAGGGTGAACGGCTCGGGGCGGGGCGGCACGTCCGGCATGCGACTCACCCTAGGCGCGCGCGCCGTTCGAGGGCCTCAGCGCAGGTCGTCGAGGTAGCGCAGCAGCAGGCGGGCGCCGAAGCCGGTCGCGCCCTCGGTGACCTCGTGCTTGTCCGCGGTCGCGCGCGCGGGACCGGCGATGTCGAGGTGGGCCCAACGACGCTTCCCGACGAAGTGCCGCAGGAACAGCGCCGCGGTGATGGACCCGCCGCCGATGTGCTTGTCGAGAGGCACGTGCCGCAGGTCGGCGACGTCGGAGCGCACGGCCTCCTCGTACTCCTCGACCAGGGGCATGTGCCACGCGAGCTCGCCGGACGCGTCGGCCGCCGCGACCAGGGCGGTCACCAGGTCGTCGTCGGCGGAGTAGAGCGCCGCGTGCTGCTTGCCGAGCCCGAGCGTCGCGGCGCCGGTGAGCGTGGCGACGTCGATGAGCACGTCGGGGTCGAGGGTGGCGTCCGCCCAGGCCAGCGCGTCGGCCAGGACGAGGCGGCCCTCCGCGTCGGTGTTGGCGATCTCGACGGTGGTGCCACCCCACAGCGTGAGGACGTCGCCCGGCCGGTACGAGGCGCCGCCGAAGTGGTTCTCGGCGAGCGGCAGCACCGCGGTGACGCGGTGGGCGACGCCGGCGGCGGCGGCGCCGAGCACGGTCGCCAGGGCGACGGCCGCGCCGGTCATGTCCGTCTTCATCGGGACCATGGCCTCGCGCGGCTTGATCGACAGCCCACCGGTGTCGAACGTGATGCCCTTGCCGACGACGACGACGTGCTGACCGCCCGCAGTCGTCGGCGTGTACGAGACGGTGACGAGCCGGGGTGTCGACGCCGAGCCGGCGCCGACGGCGAGGATGCCGCCGAACCCCTCCGCGGCGAGCTCCCGGGTGCCGCGGACGGTCACCTCGAGCCCGGCCTTCGTTCCCAGCCGCTTCGCCTGGTCGGCGAGCCATGCCGGCGTCTTGGTGCTGGACGGCGTCGTGGCGAGGTCGCGCACGAGCCACGTCGCGGTGGCGGCGGTGCGACCCTCCGCGACGGCGGCGGTCGCGCGCGTGCCGTCACGCCCGAGCAGCACCAGCTCGGCGGCGTCCGTCGAGCCGGTCGGAGGCGTCGCGACGCTGGGCGGGACGTAGGCCGCCAGCAGGTAGCCCTCCGCGACCGAGCGGGCGGCGCTCGCGGCGGCCGAGTCGTCCTGGTGCGCCTCGGCGCCGAGCGTGGTGACCACGCGGCGCAGCCCGCGGGACGAGCGCGCGAGAGCGGCACCCGCGCGACGCAGGTCCGCCGGGCGCCCCGCGCCGACGCCGACGAGCACGAGCCGCGGCGGYAGGTCGGCCCACGGCAGGGTGACGGACGAGCCGACCGGCCGGGGCAGCTGGAGGACGTAGACCTCCCCCGCCGCGCCGGTCAGCCGGGCGCGCTCGCCGATCTCGGCCAGGTCGACGCCGTAGCGCGCCGCGGCCTCCGCCGTGCCCTCGAGCGGGCGCAGCGCGTCGTCCCCCGCTCGCGCGGGGGCCACGGGGACCGCGACGGCGTCCGTCGACCCGTCGGTGAGCAGCGTCGTGGTGGCGATGCTGCCGCCGGAGACGGTCACCGCGGGCGGTGTGCGCCCGACCTGTGACCGTCCCGATGCCGTACCTGCCCGTGCCATCGTCAGCTGACGACGGACGTCAGGGCCTCACCCAGCTCCGCGGCCTCGGTCGCGTTGAGCTCGACCACCAGCCGTCCACCGCCCTCGAGCGGCACGCGCATCACGATGCCGCGCCCCTCCTTCGTGACCTCGAGCGGGCCGTCACCGGTCCTCGGCTTCATCGCGGCCATGCGGGGCCTCTCCTTCGCTCGTGCGTCCGGTGCGCGGCTCGTGAGGGCGTTTTTGCGCGCTCCACGTGGGCCTCGTCTACCGGTTGTCCGGGGACCATCCTAGTTCACCCCAGCGCCCTCACCTGTCCGGATGCCGGTCAGGCCACCGATCGGACGTACGTCCAGTCCGACCGGCGCCGCGCGGGAGCCGATCACGGCGGCCAGTCGGCCACCGGGTTCGCGTGCCACATCTGCCGGACCCAGAGCACCTGGAGGCCGAGCATGAGCACGATGACCGCGCCGAGCCACCACCGGCGCGCGGCGGGCGGCCGCGCCACGACGCCCGCGGTGACCGCGCCGAGGGGGAACGCGAGGAGCAGGAACCGCGCGAGGCTGCTGCCCGGCTCGACCACCGCGGCGATGTAGACGACGTACGCGGCGGCCCAGGTGTGCAGCTCGTTGCCCAGGCGCCACGCGGCCGGCACCACGAGGACCGCGATCACCAGCGCGAAGCCCAGCACGACGACGAGCCACGCCCACGGCCCGAACCAGAACTGCGGCACGTAGGTCCAGCCGCCGAACGGCGCGACCTCCCGGACGCCGCGCCACGCCTCCTGGGTCTGCAGGTAGCCGTCGGGCACGCCGGTGACCCAGCCGCAGATCGCCGGCCACAGCAGCCCCGACGCGGCGGCCAGGAGCGCGAGCGCGGCCAGGCCGACGCCCGTGAGCCAGGTGAAGGTGTCCGTCCCGCGGCGCGATCCCCACCAGCGCACGGCGGCGTGCACGACGACGACGGCGGCCATCGGCAGGGCGACGGCGCGCGTGAACCCCAGGGCGACGACGACGAGCGCCATCCACCAGTAGTCGCGCCGCAGGAGCAGCAGCAGCGCGCCCGCGATGAGCAGCAGCGCCAGCGCCTCGGTGTACGCGGTCTGCAGCACCGCGGCGGTCGGGAAGACGCTCACCAGCGCGACGGTGGCCAGCGGCAGGCCCGGGCGCGCGGCGACCGCGCGCGGCGCGCCGCGGACCACGGTCCGGTGGATGACCAGCACGGCCCCGGCGCCGAGCACCGTGGCGAGCAGCGGGGCGACGACCTCCCACGGTCCCCCCGTGAGCTGCATCAGGCCGCGCGCGAGCATCGGGAAGAGCGGGAAGAACGCCCACGCGTTCTGCTGCACCAGGCCCTGGGCGTCGCGCGGCAGCTCGGCCGGGTACCCGTTCTCCGCGACGGTCCGGTACCAGGAGCCGTCGAACATGAACCCGACGTAGGGGAAGTAGTGCGGGTGCGGACCGGTCCACGCGTTCTGGCCCTGCACGCTCGCCACCCACAGGAACACGACCGTGGTGAACAGCCGCGCGGCGGCGTAGACGGCGAGGACCTGGACCCACCAGGGCCGGCTCGCTGCCCAGGCCCAGGCGCCGGCCGCGACGGGTTCCGCCGTCGGCCCGTCGACCTGCTGCACCTCGCTCACGCCAGCCCCCTGACCGCCCGGGCCGGGGGTCGGTCCCCGCGGATGCTGGCGACCATATCGAGGGTGCGTCGCGTGGCGCGCACGTCGTGCGCCCGGAAGACCCGGGCGCCGAGCCACGCGGCGACGGCCGTCGCCGCCAGCGTGCCCTCCAGCCGCTCCTCGGCGGGCAGGTCGAGGGTCTCGCCGACGAAGTCCTTGCGCGAGAACGCCATGAGCACGGGGAAGCCGAGCGCGACCAGCGCTTCCGTCCGCCGGACCAGGTGCAGCGAGTGCCAGGTGTTCTTGCCGAAGTCGTGCGTGGGGTCGACGAGCACGCTCGCGGGGTCGATGCCGAGGGAGACGGCCCGCTGGGCTGCCGCCGAGACCGTGCGGAGGACGTCGTCGAGCACGCCGTCGATCGGCTCGGGACCCGGGTACTCCACGCGGAAGGGGTCGGTGCGCGGGCGCACGCCGCCGGTGTGCGAGCAGACGATGCCGAGCCCGCGCTCGGCGGCGACCTCCATGAGCGTGGGGTCGTGGCCGGCCCACGTGTCGTTGACCAGGTCCGCGCCCTCGTCGGCAGCCGCTCGGGCCACCTCCGCGCGCCACGTGTCGACGCTGATCGGCAGGTCCGGGAACCGCGCACGCACGCGCCGGACCAGCGGGATCACGCGGGCGATCTCCTCGTCGGCCTCGACGCGAGGGCCGCGGCCCGCGCGGACCCCGCCCAGGTCGACCAGGTCCGCACCCTCCTCGACCGCGCGCGCCACCGCATCGTCCGCCGCGGCGTCGTCGAACCGCGCCGGAGCGTAGAAGGAGTCCGGCGTCCGGTTGATCACCGCCATGACCACGGGCCTGTCGGCACCGATCCAGCGGCCGCGGAGCCGCAGCCGGGCGCCCGGCGCGGGTGTGGTCACCGGGAGGATTCCTCGGCGGCCTGCTGCGCCCGAGCCGTCTCGGCCGCGGCCGCCTCCTCCTCGGCCCGCAGCTGCGCGCCCCGCTCGAGGACGATGTCGACGGCCTCCTGCGCGGTGTCGACGACCTTGAGCAGCTCCAGGTCGGCGGCGGAGATCATGCCGCGGTCCAGCACGGACGAGCTCACCCAGTCGACGAGCCCCTGCCAGTAGGCGCGTCCCACGAGCACGATCGGGAAGCTGATCACCTTGTGCGTCTGCACCAGGGTGAGCGCCTCGAAGAGCTCGTCGAACGTGCCGAACCCGCCGGGCATCACGACGAAGCCCTCGGAGTACTTCACGAACATCGTCTTGCGCGCGAAGAAGTACCGGAAGTTCACGCCCAGCTCGACGTAGTCGTTCATGCCCTGCTCGAACGGCAGCTCGATGCCCAGCCCGACCGACAGGCCGCCCGCCTCGAGCGCGCCCCGGTTGGCGGCCTCCATGATCCCGGGACCGCCGCCCGTGATGACCGCGTACCCCGCCCCGACGAGCAGCCGCGCGACCTCCATGCCGGTGGCGTAGTCGGGGTGGTCGACGGGCACCCGCGCGGAACCGAAGACGCTGACCGCGGGGCCGACCTCCGCGAGCGCACCGAAGCCCTCGACGAACTCGCTCTGGATCCGCATCACGCGCCACGGGTCGCCGTGCACCCAGTCGGCGCCGCCCGCGCCGCTGAGCAGCCGCTGGTCGGAGGTGGTCTTGGGGATCTGCTCGCCGCGCAGCAGGACCGGCCCCTTGCGGTAGCCGTGCCCCGGTGCGGACAGACCGTCGTCGCTCATGGGCCGACTCTAGGTCGCGCGGGCCTCCACGACCCGCGGGTCCCCCGTTCGTCGCGTTGCGTTCACCTCCGGCTCCACCGTGACCATGCCGGGGTCCGCCTTTGACCTAGGGTTGTCGCCATGACTGCACGGACGGCCTGGGGATTCGGCCTGGCCACGGTGACCGACGACGGCACCACCCTCGACGTCTGGTACCCGTCACCCGCGCTGGGTTCGCCCGCGGACGACGCCGCCGCGCCGGACGTGCTCGAGGCGGCCGCGCGCGTCGACGAGGCACGGGGCGTCCGCGTCGAGGTGGTGCTCACCGTCACCGACCTCGACGCCCCGCTGACCGACACCGCCGACGCCTACCTGCGGCTCCACCTGCTCTCCCACCGCCTGGTCCAGCCGCACGGGCAGAACCTCGAGGGCCTGTTCAACGTCCTGCCCAACGTGGTGTGGACCGACCGCGGGCCCTGCGCCGTCGACGGCTTCGACGAGACGCGCGGCCGCATCCGCGCGGCGACGGGCGTCGCCCCCACGGTGCTCGGCGTCGACAAGTTCCCGCGCATGGTCGACTACGTGCTGCCGTCCGGGGTCCGGATCGCCGACGCCGACCGCGTCCGGCTCGGCGCGCACCTCGCTGCCGGCACCACCGTCATGCACGAGGGGTTCGTCAACTTCAACGCGGGCACGCTGGGCACGTCGATGATCGAGGGCCGGGTCTCCGCGGGCGTCGTGGTCGGTGACGGGTCGGACATCGGTGGCGGTGCCTCGATCATGGGCACGCTGTCCGGCGGCGGGCGCGAGGTGGTCTCCATCGGTCGGCGGACGCTGCTCGGGGCCAACGCGGGCGTGGGCATCCCCCTCGGCGACGACTGCGTGGTCGAGGCAGGCCTCTACGTGACGGCCGGCACCAAGGTGGCGCTGATCGGGTTCGAGGACTCCCCGCGCGTGGTCAAGGCGCGCGAGCTGGCCGGCCGCGACGGTGTGCTGTTCCGCCGCAACTCCCTGACCGGCGGCGTCGAGGCCGTCGCGCGCGCGGGCTCGGGCGTCCAGCTCAACGCCACGCTGCACGCCAACGAGTGAGCGCTCGCCGGCGTCGGAGGGCGCGGCGCGCGGGCTGCGCGGTCGTGCTGGTGCTGGCGGTGCTCGTGGCCGGGGTGGCGGCCGTCGTCGTCGCCCTCTCGCGGTCCCACCCCGCGCCGCCCGCCGCGGAGCTGTGCTTCGCCGAGGTCGACGGCACCCGGTGGTCGCTCAACCCTGACCAGGCCCAGAACGCCGCCCTCATCGCCGCCGTCGGCATCCAGCGCGGGCTGCCGGCCCGGGCGGTGACCATCGCGCTGGCCACCGCCCTGCAGGAGTCGAAGCTGGTGAACATCGCGCACGGCGACCGGGACTCTTTGGGCCTGTTCCAGCAGCGGCCGTCGCAGGGCTGGGGCACCGAGGAGCAGGTGCAGGACCCCGTGTACGCGACCGGACGCTTCTACGACGGCCTGGTCAAGATCGACGGCTACGAGAACCTGCCGATCACCGAGGCCGCGCAGGCCGTGCAGCGCTCCGGCTTTCCCGAGGCGTACGCCCAGCACGAGACCCGGGCCCGCGCCTGGGCGTCGGCGCTCACCGGCTGGTCACCCGCCATCCTCACGTGCCGCCTGCACGCCCCTGACCCGGCGGCGGCCTCCGCCGACGCGGTCGTCGCCCGGGTGCAGCGGGACCTCGGCACCGTCCCCGTGACGGCCACGCCGCTGCCCGAGGGCGGCACCGCGCTGGTGCTCGACACCTCCGCCGTCGGCGCCGCCGCAGACCGCGCGCGCCTCGACTGGGCGGTGGCGCAGTGGGCCGTGTCGGTGGCGCAACCCCTCCAGCTCACCGCGGTCGACGTCGCCGACCAGACCTGGGACCGCGAGCAGAACACCTGGGCGCCCAGCGCCGGCCCGCTCCCCGCGGGGAGCGTCCGGCTGCAGCTGGCGGGCTAGCGGGCGTCGACCTCGACGTAGTCCCGCGCCGTGGCACCGGTGTAGATCTGCCGCGGACGGCCGATCTTCGTCTGCGGGTCGGTCATCATCTCGCGCCACTGCGCGATCCAGCCCGGCATGCGACCGAGCGCGAACAGCGGCGTGAACATCTCGTCGGAGAAGCCCATCGCGCGGTAGATCAGGCCGGTGTAGAAGTCGACGTTCGGGTACAGCTTGCGCGAGATGAAGTAGTCGTCGGAGAGGGCGATCTCCTCGAGGCCCATCGCGAGGTCGAGCAGCTGGTCGTTGCCGCCCAGTGCCTCGAGGACCGAGTCCGCGCTCTTCTTCACGATCGCCGCGCGCGGGTCGTAGTTCTTGTAGACGCGGTGCCCGAAGCCCATGAGCCGGACGCCGGGCTCCTTGTTCTTCACGCGCTTCATGAACTCGGTGGCGTCGCCGCCGTTGGCCTGGATCTCCGTCAGCATCTTCAGCACGGCCTCGTTGGCGCCACCGTGCAGCGGGCCGGACAGCGCGTTGATGCCGGCGGCCACGGACGCGTAGAGGTTCGCGTGGCTGGAGCCGACGATGCGCACCGTCGAGGTGGAGCAGTTCTGCTCGTGGTCGGCGTGCAGGATGAGCAGCTGGTCGAGCGCGGCGACCACCTTCGGGTCGGCCTCGTACTGCTGGTACGGCACGGCGAACGTCATCCGCAGGAAGTCCTCGACGTACCCGCGCGAGTAGTCGGGGTACAGCAGCGGCTCGCCCTTGGACGCCCGGTGCACGTACGACGTGATGGTGCGCGTCTTGGCCAGGATCAGCACCGTGGCCAGCTCGACGGTCTCCGGGTCGAACGGGTCCAGCGACTCCGGGTAGAACGTCGACAGCGCGTTGATCGCGGACGACATCACGGCCATCGGGTGCGCGTTGCGCGGGAACGTCCCCATGAACGTGCGGAAGTCCTCGTGCACCAGCGTGTGGCGGTTGACCCGCTCCTCGAACGCCTCGAGCTCGGCCGTCGTCGGCAGCGCCCCGTGGATGAGCAGGTACGCGACCTCGAGGAACGTGGAGTGCTCGGCAAGCTGCTCGATGGGGTAGCCGCGGTAGCGCAGGATGCCCTCGTCGCCGTCGATGTAGGTGATCTTCGACTCGCACGACGCGGTGTTCATGAACCCCGGGTCCACCGTCACCTTGCCCGTGTCACGCAGGAGCGAGGAGACGACGATCCCGTCGTTGCCCTCGGTCGCGGTCACGATCGGCAGGTCCTTCGACTGGCCGTCGACGATCAGCTGGACCGGTGAGGTGACGACGTCCGACATGGTGTTCCTCTCCTGCGACTCCCGGCCACGGCGGGGTTGTCCCGCGCGTCCGGTGCGTCGGCGTCTGTGCGTGCTAGGCCGCCGGGACCTGCGCGTGCGAGCCCCCGTTGGCGTGGATCGACGGTACCTGCGCGGAACGTTCCGTGACCAATCCTCGACGAGACGTTGGTACCGGTGTGACCACGATCACAGGCGAGGCGTCATGCCCCGGAAAGTCTCGCGGCAGCCTCGGCGATCCGCTCGTCGGAGGCGGTCAACGCCACCCGCACGTGCTCGGCGTCGCCGTAGAACGCGCCGGGGGCGACGAGGATGCCGAGCCCGGCCAGGTCCGCGACGGTCGCCCAGCTGTCCTGCCCGCCGGACTCCGGGCGTACCCAGAGGTACAGCCCGGCGTGCGAGCGGTCGACGGCGTAGCCCGCGCTCTCGAACGCCGCGCGCAGCACCCGGCGCCGGCGACCGTAGACGGCCCGCTGCGCGGCGACGTGCTCGTCGTCGGCGAGAGCGGCGGCGGTCGCGGCCTGCACCGGGCCGGGCACGATCATCCCGGCGTGCTTGCGGATCTCGAGCAGGCGGGCCACCAGCGCGGGGTCGCCGGCGACGAAGGCCGCGCGGTAGCCCGCGAGGTTCGACTGCTTGGACAGCGAGTAGACCGCGAGCAGGCCGGTGAGGTCGCCGCCCGTGACCCGCGGGTCGAGGATGCTCGGCACCCCGCTCGACGCCCACGGCTCGTCCCACGCCAGCTCGGCGTAGCACTCGTCGGAGGCCACGACCACGGGCTGGGCCGACGACCGCGCCGCGTCGACGACCGCGCGCAGCTGGTCGACACCGAGCACCGAGCCGTCCGGGTTGCCGGGCGAGTTGAGCCAGACGAGTCGCACGTCCGGGCTGCCGGCGAGCCGGCCGGCGGGGTCGTCGGTCGGTTCGGGCGTCGCGCCGGCGAGCCGCGCGCCGACGTCGTACGTCGGGTAGGCCGCGGACGGGTGCAGCACGACGTCGCCCGCACCGAGGCCCAGCAGCGACGGCAGGAAGGCGACCAGCTCTTTCGAGCCGACCGTCGGCAGCACCGCCGCCGGGTCGAGGCCGCGGACCCCGCGCCGACGGGCGAACCAGTCGACGACGGCCCGCCGCAGGGCGGGCGTGCCGTGCGTCGTCGGGTAGCCGGGTGCGTCCGCCGCGTCGGTCAGGGCCTCGCGGACCACCTCGGGCGTCGGGTCCACCGGGGTGCCGACGGAGAGGTCGACGATGCCGCCCGGGTACGCCCGAGCCCGCTCGGCGAACGGGGTCAGGGTGTCCCAGGGAAAGTCCGGCAGGTCCGAGGTCAGCAGGCCCATCGGGCGGGCGTCACTCGCCGTGCACGCGCAGCGGCAGGGTGGCGATGATCGGGTGGTCCTTGTCGATCTCACCCATCTTCGCCGCACCGCCCGGCGAGCCGAGGTCGTCGAAGAACTCGACGTTCGCCTTGTAGTACTCGGTCCACTGCTCGGGGACGTCGTCCTCGTAGTAGATGGCCTCGACCGGGCAGACCGGCTCGCACGCACCGCAGTCGACGCACTCGTCCGGGTGGATGTACAGCGATCGCTTGCCCTCGTAGATGCAGTCCACGGGACATTCCTCGATGCACGCCTTGTCCTTGACGTCCACGCAAGGCTCGGCGATCACATACGTCACGGTCAGTCCTCCACAGGCCAGGGGTCCTCCTAGTATCGCCTACATGCACAGGCCCGCGACGCGCTGTCCACGAGCGGGACACCGATGACCGCCGACGGGTGGCGGACCTGGTCGCCGGGCGACCGCGTCGTGGTCCGACGCCTCCGCGACGACCTGCCCGAGCCGCACCCCGAGCACCCTGACCTGCACGTCCCCCGGCACACCGACGTGCTCGGCGAGGTGCTCGCGGTCGACGACGACGGCGTCCTGGTGCGCACCCGACGCGGGGACGTGCGCGTGCCGGCGTCCGACATCGTGCTCAGCAAGCTGGTGCCCGCCGCGCCCGCCGACCGGCGTCACCGGCCGTCGGGCGCGTAGCTACGGCGTCGCGGCGGGCGTGGGCGCCGGCCCGCAGATGATCTTGTTCTGCGGCTTGTAGCGCCACGAGTTGGACTCGGTCTTCTTCAGCTCGCCGTTCAGCGACGTCTTGCGCGTCACGGTCACCGAGAAGCCGGGGTTGCCGGCAGCCGACGCCTCGCACGTGGGCGACTGGGAGTACACGGTCGTGGGGTTGACGACGCCCGAGCGCGGGCTGGTGATCGACTCGACCGTCCAGTACTTGGTGCCCCACACCCGGACGTACACCCGGCCGCCGGAGACCCACGCCTGCACCAGCGCGCCGTACGGCGTGTTGTTCTTCCAGCGCATGTCGAGCGTGCCGGTGAAGATCGTCGCCTCGCGACCCTCGGGGTACCGCGCGAACCACTCGCTGTGCGGGCGGTGCTCGATGTCCTCGAAACCAGCCAGGAACGCGGCGTTGTACGTGGTCGTCGAGATCTGGCTCAGGCCGCCGCCCCACGCGTCGGTGTGCTCGCCGCTGACGATCGCGCCGGCCTCGACGAAGCCGTGCGCGGCGTCGATCGGGCCGAGGGCGTTCGTCAGGCTGAACGTCTCACCGGGACGGATCAGCGTGCCGCTGATCTTGCTCGCCCCGTTCGTGATGTTCACCGTGCGGCGCGGCTCGCTGGTCAGCGGGGTGGAGAACTCGGAGACGATCTCCTTGACCCCCAGCGCCTCGAGCTCCGCGGTCGACTGCGACGGGTCGGCCTGGACCAGCTCGACCTGCGCCGTCCGGTCGCCCGAGGTGGCCGCGGCGGCGACCGAGGTGGCCAGCGCGGCGGGGTCGAGCGACGTGCCCGGCGTCCCCGGCACGATGACCGGGGCGTCGTTGACGAACTCGAAGTGCGCGTCCGCGGACGCCGTGAGCAGACCCGGCAGCTGCGCGAGGACGGCGTCCGACAGGCCCTGCCCGTTCATCTGGAGCACCAGGTTGCCGTCGGTCGGCACGTAGGAGGCGTTCGCCGCCAGCGTCGCCGTGTCGAGCAGCGCGAGCTGGTCCGCCACCTCGACCGAGACCGGCGCCGACGTCACCTTCTGCGCCTCGACCAGGGCCGCGTCCGTCTCGGCCTGCGTGATGTCCGGCTCGACCGCCACGGTGGGCAGCTCGATCGGGCGGGCGGCGACGAGCCAGTCGTCGCTGAGCACGTCCGCGGCGCCGGCCTGGTCCAGGTTCCAGCCGTCCACCGCGTCGGTGGACTGCGCCGAGGCGTCGACGAACACGATCGTGCCGTCCACGGGCGCGAGGGCGAGCGAGGTGCTGAGGTCACTGAGCGCGGCGGCCAGGGCGTCCTCGTCGACGGACGTCACCGGCTCGTGCTCGCCGACGCCCACGAGGTGCTGCCAGAGCCGCACGGGCTCACCCAGGTCGACGCCCGTCAGCTGGTCGACCGTCGCCTGCGCGTCGAACGTCAGCCCGGCCGCAGCCGGGTCGATCGTCGCCTGCACGTCGTTGGCGACGACCTCGATCGGCTGCGTCGTCGCGTCCGCCAGCTCCTCGTCCAACCGCGCGACCGCCTCGTCCGACGGCAGGCCACCGATGTCGACGCCCGCCACGGTCGCGCCGCGCGGCACGCGGTCGGCCAGCGCGTACGACGCCCCGACGTACGCCGCGGCGAGCACGACAACGACGCCCAGCGCGATGAGCAGGCGCTTCGGCCAGCGGCGCTTTCCGTCCTCCTCCTCGAAGACGTCCAGCGGCGAGTCCTTGCGCGCCGACGGCGGCACCGGTCCCGAGGGGATGGGCGCCTGCCGCGGTGCCGTGGGCGCCGAGCCCACCGGCCCGGCGGAGATCCGCGCGGGAACGGTCGGCGCTGCGGCCGTAGGTGCGGGCGCACTCGGCGCTGCGGCAGTGGAGGCGGCCGCAGCCACCGCGGGCGCGGTCACCGCGGGCGCAGCCTTCGTGGGCGCAGCCTTCGTGGGCGCGGCGGAGGCGGGCGCGGCCGAGGCCGCGCGAGGCGGTGCCGACGGTGCCGCAGGACCCGCTGCAGCCCCTGCG